>JBFXGQ010000275.1:0-6445 GCA_050177915.1 Pseudodonghicola sp.
CAAGAAGCCACGGGCGATCCGGCCTATAATGCGGATACCTCGGTGATCTACGGCACTTATGGCTCCTCGTCAAACTGGTTGGCCAGCAGCCTGGTCAGCCTGACAAGCTATAACGATGCCAATGCGACCGATGGTAATATGGTCGACGCCGACGACGGCTCCCCAACTGATAACGGGGATCCCAACGCGGGGACGGGCGACGGGTTCCGCTACGATCTCAATGGCGACGGGGTGAACGATTACGACGGCCAGATGGACTATATGGATCAGGTCCAGGTCGATATCTTATATGTCGATGGTACGACGCAGACCGCCTACATGTGGGTTGTCCAGATGCAGAACGGGGACACGTTCCTGCTGCCGAACAACCCGACAGAGACCGATCCGCTTTACAATACCGCCAAGCTCGACCAGGTGGCGGTCGAGTCGGTGACGCTCTCGGCTTCTCCGGGCACCCTGTCGGATACCGAGGGGTATTCGATGTCGCAAACATATCACTTGGCGACGGGGATCGTGTGCTTCGCCTCGGGAACCTTGATCGCCACGGATATCGGCTTGCGGAGCATCGAGACCTTGCAGATCGGCGATCTGGTCGAGACCCATGACAGCGGCTATCAGCCGATCCGTTGGATCGGCGGGCGCCACCTGACGTCGGCCATGCTGGCGGCCAATCCCAATCTGCGTCCGGTCCGCATTCGCGCGGGGGCGCTGGGGCTGGGCCTGCCGACGCAAGACCTGGTCGTTTCGCCGCAACACCGCGTGCTGGTGCGCTCGGTCGTCGCCGAGCGGATGTTCGGTGAGGCCGAGGTGCTGGTGGCGGCCAAGCAGTTGCAGGCGCTCGATGGCATCGAGGTGGCCGAGGATCTGACCGAGGTGACCTACTGGCATTTCCTGTTCGATGCCCATCAGGTGGTGTTCTCGAACGGGGCGATGACCGAGAGCCTGTTCACCGGGCCCGAGGCGCTGAGGGCGGTCTGTCCGGAAGCGCGCCAGGAAATTCTCGAGATCTTCCCGGACCTCGACGCCACTCCCGACGCGGGGACCGACGCGGTGCGCCTGCTGGTTTCCGGTCGCCTTGCGCGCAAGCTCGCCGAACGCACGGCGCGCAACGGCAAGCTGCTCGTCGCCTGAGGCGCCTCGGTCTGTCTGAATGACCCTGCCTGGGGGCCGTGGTCTTCCCGTTGCTGCGCTCGGGCGACGGCGATGGGCGGCGCAGCGACGCTCTCAGGCGCCGATGATCCGCGGCATGTTCAAGGCGTCCGGCCATGTCGCGCGGGCGCGAGGCGACGGCCCTGACATCCGCTCTGCCTGATGGCGGGGCGGAGGCGGCCGTCGCCCCGGAACGGTGGGCAACGGCCGCCGTCGCAACGACATGATGCCATATCTTTCAGGGGCTGCGAGGGCGTTCGCGCCGGTCGACGGAGTATGAACGGGCCGCGCGGGCAACGGGGCGGCGGCGCCGCTATCATCGGGGACCGGCCGATCAGGCAAGTAAACCGAAAGGATATGACATGGACGATCCCTACAAATACCACGCGCGCGGTCTTGAGGCGGCCGGCGCCGTGCATTTCGCGATCACCCCGGACGATGGCAACGATCTGTCGGTGCGGCCCCGCTACCTGTGGTGCAACAGCGCCGGCACCGTGGTGCTGCGCGACCAGCTCGGCACCGATCTCTCCTATGCGGTGAGTGCCGGGCAGCTGCTGCCGTTCTCTCCGGTCCGGGTTCTGGCGACCGGCACCACGGCGACCGTCTACGGGGCCTACTGATGCCGGGGGTGGGCGTCGGGATCGCCTCGCTGTCGGCCCTGGGCGGCGCCGGGCGATGGCAGGGCTATGCCGCCGGCGGGCTGGTGCCGGATCTGGTCGCGGATTTCGTGGCGCAAAACTATCGCGCCGGCGGATTTCGCACCGGCTTCGACGGGCTGCTGACGCATGCCCGCGCCTCGGCCGCCACCTATGTCGATGGCGGCGGGACGCTCCGCACCGCCGCCGCCGACGCGCCGCGCCTGGCCCACCATGTCTGGGATGGCGCCGCCTGGGTCAACGCGGGCCTGCTGATCGAGACCGAGAGCCGGACCAACCTGCTGCTGGGCAGCGACGCCCCCGTCACGCAGGAGGTAGCGGTGACGGTGCAGCCCTATACGCTGTCCTTCAGCGGCGCGGGCAGCATCGGCCTTTCCGGCGCTTCGACCGCCGGGCCGCTGGTCGGCGCCGGCACGGGCGAGGCGCATCGCGTCCGTCTGACCTTCACGCCGGCGGCGGGCCCGCTGACGCTGACGGTCACGGGGGAGGTGCAGATGGCGCAGCTGGAGGCCGGCGCCACGCCCTCCAGCTATATCCCCACCGCCGCCGCGCCGGTCACCCGGGCGGCGGACAGCCTGACCATCCCGGCGGCGCGGCTGCCGTGGCCGGTGCCGAATGCGGTCGGGCCGGAGCTGTTGAGCGGGGCATGGGCGACTGCGGTCTCCTATGACAATGCGACATCGGGCACCGGTACGTCGGTGTCGGTGACGGGCGGGACCACATTGTCGCGCTCTTATCGCAGTATCTCGGGGCTGACCGCTGGCGAGGTGTTCACTGTCCGGGTCGCCTGTGACAGCGTTTCCTCCGGCGTAGTGCATGCTTACGTCAAGGATGGCACGAACCCGAACGCCGGTACTCTTCTGGGCTCGTATGCGACCGGGCTCACCGCCGGGCACTCGACCGAGTTTCAGATCGTTGCGGCAACTGCCGATGTCGTCGTCATGCTGCAAAGCACGGTCGCAGGGGCCGATTTCACGGCCGCGCTGTCGGTCCGCGAGATCGACCCCTTGGCCGTGAGCGTCGCCCTGCAGGGGCACCTGACCTATGCGGATACCGACCGGGATGCCGAGGCGGTCTTGCTGCGGTGGGAGGCCGATGCAGACAACCGCATTCAGGAGCAACTGGTGACCGCCGCCGAGGCGACCGGCAACTTTCGCACCCTGCAGGTCAAGAGCGGGACGCTCGATACGCTGCTTTCGGGGGCGGCGTTCGTGCCGGGCATCGACGTGCCGTTCTCCATCGCCGCCCGTCATGGCGCGACCTTCCTCAATGCGGCGGTGGGCGGCAGCGCGCTGACGGCGGACACCAGCCCCACGGCCCTGCCGGATCTGTCGGCGAGCGACCTGCAGCTGGCCCATGGTTTCATGGGAACGGTCCGCCTGTTCAGGATGTGGGGCGACGACATCGGCGACGCGGGCATCGCGGCGACCTCGGCCTGAGCGTCGGAACCGCGGACATGTGGGGGGCGGCCGGTCGGGCCGCCCGAGACCGCCCGGGGCGCAGGCGCCGCGGGCGGTTCTGCGTTTTGGATTTATTTAATTTTAAATCAGATGCTTGTCCGGTCTCGTTGGCGATCTCGGTGGGTCGGTGCTTAGGGCTTCAAATCTTTAAATATGAATGTTTTGACTATAGAATGTTCAAGCTTGAAATAAATTTCGACTCAGCATAGCCTCCTTCTCAACGGCCGGTGCGCCGGCTTTCGGAAAACAATCACAAGGGGGTAGCCTCATGCGTATCGCATGTCTTGGCGGCGGGCCGGCTGGGCTGTATTTCGCCATTTCGATGAAACTGCGGGATCCGTCGCATGAGATCGTCGTGATCGAACGCAACCGCGCCAACGACACCTTCGGATGGGGGGTCGTGCTGTCGGACGATGCGCTGGAGAACCTGCGCGAGAACGATCCGGTCAGCGCCGAGGCGATCCGCCAGCATTTCGCCTATTGGGACGATATCGCGGTGGTGCATGACGGCGTGCGCACCGTGTCGAGCGGCCATGGCTTCGCCGGGATCGGCCGCAAGCAGATGCTGATCCTGCTGCAGGAACGCGCCCGCGAACTGGGGATCGAGCTGCGGTTCGAGACCGAGTTCAACTCGGTCGAGGAGTACCGCAAGGACTACGATCTGGTGGTCGGCTGCGACGGTCTGAACTCCAAGGTCCGCACCGAATACGCCGAGTATTTCAAGCCCGACATCGACACCCGCAAGTGCAAGTTCATCTGGCTCGGCACCCATCAGCGGTTCGACGATGCCTTCACCTTCATCTTCGAGAAGACCGAACACGGCTGGATCTGGGCGCATGCCTACCAGTTCGACGACGAGACCGCGACCTTCATCGTCGAATGCTCGCAGGAGACCTGGGACAACTTCGGCTTCGAGGGGATGAGCAAGGAGGAGATCGTCGAGACCTGCCGCAAGGTGTTCGAGAAGCATCTGGGCGGGCATGAGCTGATGTCGAACGCCGCCCACCTGCGCGGCTCGGCGGTCTGGATCAACTTCCCCCGCGTGCTCTGCGAGAAATGGTATCACGAGAATGTGGTGCTGCTGGGCGATGCCTCGGCCACGGCGCATTTTTCGATCGGCTCGGGTTCGCGTCTGGCCTTCGACAGCGCCATCGCGCTGGCCAATTACCTGACCTCCGAGCCGACGCTGGAGAAGGCGTTCGAGCGCTATCAGGAGGAACGCCGGCTGGACGTGCTGCGGCTGCAATCGGCCGCCCGCAACTCGCTCGAGTGGTTCGAGGAGGTGGAGCGTTATCTGGATCTGGACCCGGTGCAGTTCAACTATTCGCTGCTGACCCGGTCGCAGCGGATCAGCCACGAGAACCTGCGGCTGCGCGATGCCAAATGGCTGGAATCGGCCGAGAAATGGTTCCAGACTCAGGCCGGTGCCCCGGCCGATGCGCCGGTGCGCGCGCCGATGTTCGCGCCCTACAAGCTGCGCGAGATGGATCTGATCAACCGCGTCGTGGTGTCGCCGATGGCGCAGTACAAGGCGGTGGACGGTTGCCCGACCGACTGGCACTTCGGCCACTACTCCGAACGCGCCAAGGGCGGCGCGGCGCTGGTCTATACCGAGATGACCTGCGTCAGCCCCGAGGGGCGGATCACCCCGGGCTGCCCCGGTCTCTATGCGCCCGAGCATGAGGCGGCGTGGAAGCGGCTGACCGATTTCGTGCACAAGGAAACGCTGGCCAAGATGTGCTGCCAGATCGGCCATGCCGGCCGCAAGGCCTCGACCTGCGTGCCGTGGGACGGTGGCATCGACGCGCCGCTGCCTGCCGGAAACTGGGAGATCGTCGCGCCGTCGCCGCTGCCCTACAAGCCGGCCAGCCAGACCCCGCGCGAGATGACCCGCGCCGATATGGATCAGGTGCGCGACCAGTTCGTCGAGGCCGCCAAGATGGCCGACCGCGCCGGTTTCGACATGATCGAATTCCACGCCGCCCACGGCTATCTGATCGGCACTTTCCTGTCGCCGGCGACCAACACGCGGTCGGACGAATACGGCGGCAGCCTGGAGAACCGCCTGCGCTATCCGCTGGAGGTGTTCAAGGCGATGCGGGCGGTCTGGCCGGCGGAGAAACCGATGTCGGTGCGGATCTCGGCGCATGACTGGGTCGGCGAGGCCGGCAACCAGCCCGAGGATGCGGTGGAGATCGCCAAGGCCTTCCACGCCGCCGGCGTCGATATCGTCGACGTCTCCTCGGGGCAGACCCTGTCCGAGGAGAAGCCGGTCTATGGCCGGATGTTCCAGGTGCCGTTTTCGGACCGCATCCGCAACGAGACCGGGATTTCCACCATGGCGGTCGGCAATATCTACGAGCCCGACCATGTGAACTCGATCCTGATGGCGGGCCGCGCCGATCTGGTCTGTCTGGCCCGCGCGCATCTGGCTGATCCCTATTGGACGCTGCACGCCGGCGCCCAGCTGGGCGACCGTTCCGCGGTCTGGCCCGAGCCCTATCGCGGCGGCCGCGACCTGATCTGGCGGCTGGCCGAGCGGGAACGCGAAGCCGAAGCGGCGATGAAGGTATGAGCCTCGCAGGCAAGCACGCCGTCGTCACCGGCGGCGGCACCGGGGTGGGGGCGGAGGTCGCCCGGACCCTGGCCGCGGCCGGCGCCAAGGTCACCATCATGGGCCGGTCCGAGGCGCCGCTCAAGGCGCAGGGGCTGCCCTATCAGCTCTGCGATGTGACCGATGCGGCGGCGGTTCAGGACGCCTTCGCCGTCGCGCGCACCGAACAGGGGCCGGTCGACATCATGGTCGCCAACGCCGGTGCCGCCGAAAGCGTGCCCTTCGCCAGGATGACGCCCGAACATCTGGGCGCCATGCTGGCGGTCAATCTGGTGGGCGTGTCGAACTGCTGGCAGGCGGCGCTGCCCGACATGAAGGCCGCCGGCTGGGGCCGGATGATCGCCGTCGCCTCGACCGCGGCGCAGAAGGGCTATCCCTATGTCGCCGCCTATTGCGCCGCCAAGCACGGGGTGCTGGGGCTGACCCGGGCGCTGTCGGTGGAGCTGGCGACGACCGGAATCACCGTCAACGCGATCTGCCCGGGGTTCATCGAGACGCCGCTGCTCGACCGCTCGATCGCCAATATCGTCAAGACCACTGGCATGAGCGAGGAACTGGCGGCAATT
>JBFXGQ010000276.1:0-6431 GCA_050177915.1 Pseudodonghicola sp.
GAGGAGGTGAGGAACAGCACGTCTACATTGGCCGCGAACAGCTGCACCTGCGCCCCGGTGCCGGCGGCACGGCGCTTGATCTCGCTTTGCCGGACGAGCCGGCGGGTGATGCGGCCGGCCGCATCGGCCAGCACCCAGTCGCCCACGGCGATCTCGCCGGTGCTGAGGGTCGGGCCGCAGATCAGCACCGCCTCGCCCTCGGGCGAGAGCGCGGTCAGCCGGTCGCGGTGGACCTCGGCGATGCGAAAGGGTTGGCCGGCGGCCTCGGCGCACTGGCTTTGGAAGAAATTGGACCATCCCAGGTCCGTAAGGGTGAAAGACATCGGTCTGTCTGCCTTGTCTGAAAACAGCACGAACCATCGCGCCGCGGACGCGGGCGAAACGGTCGGTGGGTCAGGCAGAGAGGCGCGTCGTGGACGCTCAGGAACGCTCTGCCCGGGGGGAGGTGGCGACAGTCATCAATAGTCCTCCTGGGGCGGATCGGGGCGTCCTGACAGAAAGCGGACGCGCGGTTGCGTTCAGGTGAGAGGCTGGACAACGACCCAAGCGGGGCTCGTTACGGCTGCTTCCTTCCGGACCTGACCGGGTTGGCGAGGCGCTCGCCCGCGCCAACCTCTCGCCGCTTACATAGGCGGAGCCCGGGGCGATGACAAGGGGATCAGTCCGCCAGGATTGCGCCCGGGGCTCAGTTCCGGTCCAGCGGCACCCGCAGCCGCAGGAAGCCCTCGGCATCGAGGCCCTCGTCGGCGATGCCGCGGCCGGCAAGCTCGGCCAGATGGGGGCGGGCGCCGGGGCCGGTGCGGGCGATCGCCGCGGTGCCGGCGACCAAGGGCACGAAGGACCAGGGTGGCGGCGCCTGCTCCAGCGGGTCGCGTGGCAGCTCCTCCGACAGGTAGCGGCGCAGCAGCTCGCTCAGGCTCAGCGGCCGCAGCGTCAGCTGCCGGGCGCCCGCCAGCGCCGCGACCTGACCGCCGCCCGCCGCGCGATAGGAGCTGAGCGCCACCACGAACCGCGCCTCGGGGCGGAGCAGCGCGCCGTTCCAGCGGGCGTCCCGGATGCGCCGGGCGGCGGCATCGCGCAGCCCGCCGTCGGGGCCGAACCGTGCCGGCTGCGACAGGTCGATGCGATAGTCCAGCCCGTGCAGCACGTCGAAGCCATGGCCGGGCATCCGCGGATCGACCAGCAGCCCGTCGCGGCTGCCCGGTGCGATGCGGTGAAACAGGCTCGCTGTCCGCTCCAGCCAGTCGAGCAGCTGCGCACCGCTGACCTCCACCGCGCTCAGCGCATTGGGGAAGGGGCAGAGATCGGCCAGATGCCGCCGCTGCAGCTGTCCGGCGGGCACGTCGGTATAGTGCAGCGGGCCGGCCCGGGCGCCGTATTTCGCCGGCGCCGTGGCCGAGAGCAGCGGCAGCGCCGCCGCCTCGGTGCCGGCCAGCAGCGGCCGCAGTGCCGCCGCCTGCGCCGCGGCGAGCGTGGCGAGCCCGCGGTCGGGGGCGAAAAAGCTGAAATAGCTGTGCAGCGGCTGCGGGCTGTGGCCGGCCGGTGCGCGCATGGCGGCGCGGGCGGCGGCGTGATCCGGGGACAGCAGCTGCAGCAGGCCGGCGTCCTCGGCGACCAGCGGCTGCAGCTGCCCGTCGGCGCCGCGCCGCGCCACCGGGCGCAGCCCGGCCCGCGCGGTGGCGGCCTGCCAGCCGGTGGCGGTCCGGGTCAGCTCCAGGTCGATCACCCCCAGATGCGAGCCGGCGTAGCCGGGCATCACCACCGGGGCACGGTCGTCGCCGTCCCAGCTGCGCAGCTCATGGGTATGGCCGCCGATCACCGCGTCGAGACCGGGCAGGGCGGCGATCGGCAGCAGCGCGTCCTCCATCCCCGGCTGCGCCGTCTCGGCCCCGGGGCCGGTATGGGCCAGCGCGATCACCAGATCGCAGCCGGCGCGGCGCAGCGCGGCGATCTCGCGCGCGGCGGTCTTGGTCATGTCGCCGAAGCCCAGGCGGCCGGCCAGCAGATGGCGGTTCCACTGCGCCGTCTGCGGCGGCAGCACCGAGAACACGCCGATGCGCAGCGCCGTGCCGTCCGGCGCCTGCCGCTCCAGCACCGCATGGGGCAGGGCGCCGGGCAGGGCGGGCCCCGCGTCCAGCGCACGCAGGTTGGCGCAGAGCATCGGGCAGGGCGCCGCCGCCAGCGCCCGCGCCAGCGCCTCAAGCCCGAAGTCGAAATCGTGATTGCCCAGCCCGGCGGCGTCATAGCCCAGATGGCCGAAGGCGCGCATCAGTGGATGCGACCCGGGCGCCGTGGCGGCCAGATCGCCCAGCGGCGTGCCCTGGATCGCGTCGCCATTGTCGAACAGCAGCACCAGACGGCGGTCGCGCGCCGCCTCGGCCCGGGCCTCGGCGATCAGCCCGGCGAGCCGCGCCAGCCCGACGCCCGGATCGGACCGCCCGGTGCAATAGTCGTAGCCGGTCAGATGCATATGCAGGTCGCTGGTGGCCAGGATTCGCAGACGCAGCTCTGCGCCGGGCATATGGGCTCTCCCTCTGTCTCGCAGCCGCGTCGACAAGCCATTGGAAACATGGAAAAGAGCGCTGCGGAAGTCGCGCTCCGCAGTCGATTTGTGTCTGGCCCGACGCTATTTCGCATCAAACTAGCCGCTACCGTCGGGGAGCGGAAGCGGTTCTGTTGCATCGGCGCGCGCGACAGCGCAGAAACGGGGCAGAACCGGGCAGGACCCCAGAGGGAGAGGCGCAGGATGAGAACGGCAGAGCAGGTCACCTTCGGCGGATCGGGACTGAACCGCGCGGCGGAAATTCGCGGCGATGCCGCGGCCCTGGCGGGCGCCATGGCGGATCCGGCGGCGCGCTGCCTGCCGATGTGGCGCGGCAAGCCGCTGACCCGGGGGCCGGGGCTGGATGCGCTGGGCTGGGTCGGGCTGGATCATCCGGTGCTGGCCGCGGGCTATGGCAAGGCGATCCGCGAGCCGGTATTGCTGGGGCTGGAGGAGGGCGGCGCGCCGCTGTTTGCCCATGACATCTCCGGCTGGGAGCCCGAGGTGCTGGACTATGGCGCGCTGGGCAGTTTCGTCGATCAGTCCGAACAGCGCCACCCGGATCTGCCCGAGGACACCGGCTTCGCCGAACTGCGGCGGGTGATGACCCGGCTGAGCCCGCGCGATGCCGAACTTGCCGCCACCGCCAAGGCGATCATCGGCTGGCACGCCAGTCACCGGTTCTGCGCCCGCTGCGGCGCCGAGAGCGTGATCGGCCACGCCGGTTGGCAGCGCGACTGCCCGGCCTGCGGCGCGCATCACTTCCCGCGCACCGACCCGGTGGTGATCATGCTGATCACCCAGGGCGACGCGGTGCTGATGGGCCGGTCGCCGGGCTGGCCCGAGGGGATGTATTCGCTGCTGGCCGGGTTCGTCGAGCCGGGCGAGACGCTGGAGGCCGCGGTGCGCCGCGAGGTCTTCGAGGAGGCCGGCGTGCCGGTCGGCCGGGTCAGCTATCTGGCCAGCCAGCCCTGGCCGTTCCCGGCCTCGCTGATGTTCGGCTGCGCCGGCGAGGCGCTGGCGCGCGAGATCACCATCGACCCCAAGGAGATCGAGGACGCGATCTGGGTCAGCCGCGCCGACATGATGATGGCTTTCGCCGGTGCGCACCCGGTGCTCAAGCCGGCGCGAAAAGGCGCGATTGCGCATTTCCTTTTGCAGAACTGGCTTGCGGATACCCTGGATTGAGGGGACACTCGCGCCGAAAATTAGGACAGACGGTACAGGTATGAAGTTTTCGAGCAAGGAAGACATTGAAGCGCCGATCGATACGGTATTTGCCGCGCTGAGCGAGTTCGAAGCCTTCGAACGGTCCGCCATCCGGCGCGGCATCGTGGTGGACCGCGTCGACGAATCCGCCCCGATGGCCGCCGGCCTGGCCTGGAACGCGGCCTTCGACTTGCGCGGAAAGCCGCGCAAGTTGCATCTGAAGCTGGCCGAATACGATCCGCCGAACGGCATGCGCTTCGATTCGGAGAGCTTCGGCCTGGAGGGCGACCTGGTCATCGAGCTGGTGGCGCTGTCGCCGAAGCGGACCCGGATGGGCATCGCGCTGGAGCTGTCGCCCAAGACGCTGTCGGCGCGGCTGTTCCTGCAGTCGCTGAAGCTGGCCAAGGCCAACCTGACCAAGCGCTTCAAGCAGAAGGTCAGTGAATTCGCCAAGAGCATCGAGGGGCGCAAGACCCGCAGCGCCTGAGCCGCGCAGCGGGGCGGCGCCGGAAAATGTGACATTTTCCGGCCCGGAATTTTTCGAAAATTCCGCGCGAACGCGTTGGCGGCGCGCGTTGGCGGTACCGGCCGCCGGCGGGTCTCTGTGAGGGATCACGCGAAGACAGGGCGAGAGCGGTCGCCGCCGCTCCTGCCATCGCTCCCTTTGCCGCTCAGCCGCGTTCGGCGGCCGCCGGATAGACCCCCAGGATCGACATGTTGGCGGTGAAATAGGCCAGCTCGTCCAGCGCCAGTTTCACGTTCGGATCCTCGGGGTGGCCTTCGATGTCGGCATAGAACTGCGTCGCGGTGAACGAGCCGTCGACCATGTAGCTTTCCAGCTTGGTCATGTTGATGCCATTGGTGGCGAAGCCGCCCATCGCCTTGTAGAGCGCGGCGGGAATGTTGCGCACCTGGAACACGAAGCTGGTGATCATCCCGTGCTTGCCGCGGCGGGTCAGATCGGCCTCGGGCGACATGATCAGGAACCGGGTGGTATTGTTCGACTGGTCCTCGATATGGCGCGCCAGCACATCGAGCCCGTAGATCTCGCCCGCCAGTTCG
Source organism: Pseudodonghicola sp. (assembly GCA_050177915.1). Lineage (GTDB taxonomy): Bacteria > Pseudomonadota > Alphaproteobacteria > Rhodobacterales > Rhodobacteraceae > Pseudodonghicola. Next base: position 4,814 of record JBFXGQ010000276.1, read on the forward strand.
CTGGCCAGCGCCGCAGTGGCGCGTTCGCCCATCTCGGACACCTGCCGGGCCGAGCCGGCGGTATCGGCGCCGGTGATGCGGTGGATGCCATGGGTTTGCAGGAATTCCTTGCACTGACCCAGCAGCACGGTGTGGCTCATCGCGTGGGTGATGTCGCCCAGCTGGGTGCCGGGCACGCCGAGCAGGTTGATATGCACCCGCACGAAGGCCTCTTCGATGATCTTCAGCCCGGAGCGCGGCAGCAGCGTGTGGATGTCGGCGACCCGGCCGTAGGTCGAGTTCTCGACCGGCAGCATCGCCAGATCGGCCTGCCCGGATTTCACCGCCTCGATCGCGTCCTCGAAGGTGCGGCAGGGCAGCGCCTCCATGCCGGGGCGGGCTTTGCGGCAGGCTTCGTGGCTATAGGCCCCGGGTTCCCCCTGGAAGGCGATACGGTTGGTCATGGTTCGGATTCCGTGCAACAGACGCGAATTGGTGGCTTGGTGGCGCTGTCTATACCTTGCCACGGGCAAGGGGAAGCCTTAGACAACCCGGCAAACAGCTAGACCAACAGCTAGAATGGACGTGCGATCAATGTTTGACACGATGACAGTGACCAAAGCCGCCGCCGGCTTTCTCGGTGCCTTCCTGGTGCTCCTCCTGGCGAAATGGGCGGCCGAGGGGATCTATCACACCCAGGCCCATGGCGAAGCGTCCTACGTGATCGAAACCGCGTCGGACGAACCCGCGGAAGCGGCGCCCGAGGTCAGCTTTGACGAGATGATGGCCTCGGCCGATGTCGCCAAGGGCGCCAAGGTGTTCAAGAAGTGCCAGGCCTGCCACAAGGCGGAAGAGGGCGTGAACGCCACCGGTCCGTCGCTCTACGGTGTGGTCGGCCGTCCGGTCGCATCGGTCGCGGGCTTCGGCTATTCCGCGGCGATGTCGGGCCATGGCGGTGACTGGACGCCCGAGGCGCTGAACGAATTCCTGACCAAGCCGGCCGCCGCCGTCCCCGGCACCGCGATGAGCTTTGCCGGTCTGGGCAAGGAAGCCGATCGGGTCAACCTGATCGCCTATCTCGACAGCCTGGACAACTGATCCCGTTCCGCATCGACGGATGCATGAAAGCCGCTGCCCGCCGCAGCGGCTTTCTTTTTGTGCCGCGACCGGTTGGGCCGGCCGGTGCGGCGATCCGTTCACGGAAACTCAACTTGAACATCGGGCAGGCGGACCATTAGCTTAGCGTCAAACACCTGAGGCCGAGCTGCCCGTTCCAACGGAGGATGCGCCAGATGACCCGACCCCGTGCCGCCATGGCCGCCGCGCGTGCGATCCCGTGCGCCCAAAGGCGCCCGCACGCCCGCGCCGTCGCCCGTTCGCTGCCCGACCGCACGCTGGCTGCCGTGGCGCTGGCGCTGTTGATGCTGCTGGCCTGGACCGGGCTGCTGGCGGCCGAGGAAGAGAAGATCATCAAGAGCTACGGGTTCTCCGAGTTCGGTGCGCTGAAATACCCCGAAGGTTTCGCCCATTTCGACTATGTGAACCCCGATGCGCCGAAGGGCGGAGAGCTGTCCTATGCCGCGCAGGGGACGTTCGACAACTTCAACCCCTTCACCCGTCAGGGTCGTGCCGCGGCGCG
>JBFXGQ010000277.1:0-6424 GCA_050177915.1 Pseudodonghicola sp.
CCCGCCGACTGTCATATCCGCCCGCTCTATGGCGCCATGCCCTTCGCCGCCCAGCGCGCCGCGATCCAGCCCGCCGCTGAGGGTCGCAAGCTGGTGCTGGCGACTTCCATCGCCGAAACCTCGCTGACGATCCAGGACGTGCGGGTGGTGGTCGACATGGGGCTGGCGCGCCGCGCCCGCTTCGATCCGGGATCGGGCATGTCCCGGCTGATCACCGAACGGGTGACCCGCGCCGAGGCGACGCAACGCGCCGGCCGCGCCGGGCGGGTGGCCGAGGGCGTCAGCTACCGGCTGTGGTCGAGGGGCGAGGAAGGCGCCCTCGCCGCCTTCCCACCGGCCGAGATCGAGGCGGCGGATCTGACCGGCCTGGCACTGGAACTGGCGCTCTGGGGCGCGTCGGAGCAAGATCTGGCCTTCCTCACCCCGCCGCCCGCCGGCGCGCTGGCCGAAGCGCGGGCGCTGCTGGCGATGCTGGGGGCGCTCGACGACAAGGGGCGGATCACCGGCCATGGCCGGGCGCTGGCCGCCCTGCCGCTGCACCCGCGCGTCGCCCATATGCTGGTGCTGGCGGGGCCCGAGGCCGCCCCGCTCGCCGCGCTGATCGAGGAGCGCGACCCGCTGCGCGGCGCCCCCTGCGACCTGAACCTGCGGCTTGAGGCGCTGCGCGATCTCAAACGCTTCACCCGCGAGCGCCCCTATGAGGTCACCCGCCCGGTGCTGGAGCGCATCCGGACCGAGGTGACCCGGCTGCGCGCCCAGGTGAAACAGGCGCAGCACCCGGGGCTGAGCCCCGCCGCCATGGCCGCGCTGGCCTATCCCGACCGCATCGGCCAGCGCCGCAAGGGCGATGCGCCGCGCTATGTGCTCTCGGGCGGCAAGGGCGCGGTGATGGCGCCGGGCGATGCGCTGGCGGGCGCGCCCTATATCGTTGCCACCGATCTCGACGGCGACCCGCGCGAAGCCAAGATCCGCATGGCCGCCCAGATCGGCGAGCGCGAGATTCGCGATCTGTTCGCCGACCAGATCGGCTGGGTCGATGTCTGTGAATGGTCGAAACGCGACCGCCGCGTCGTGGCGCGCAAACAGGAACGGTTCGGCGCGCTCACCCTCGACGACCGGGTCTGGAAGGATGTGCCGCCCGAGACGGTGGCCCGTGCCATGCTGGACGGGGTGCGCGATCTTGGCCTGCGCCTCGACGGTGCCGCCGCGCGGCTGGCCGCGCGGGTCGAGCTGGTGCGGGCCGATGGCGCCGCGCTGCCGGATTTCTCCGAGGCCGGGCTGATGGCCAGCCTTGAGGACTGGCTGCTGCCGATGCTGGGCAATCTGCGCACGGGCGAGGAGTGGAAACGCTTCGATCCGCTGCCCGCGCTGCAGGCGGCGCTGAGCTGGGACCAGCAACAGGAGCTCGACCGCCGGGCGCCGCCGGCCTTCGTCACCCCCCTGGGGCGCAAGGTGCCGATCGACTATTCCGGCGGCGAAGGGCCGGAAATCGCGGTGCGGTTGCAGGAGCTCTTCGGCGTCACCGCCCACCCCACCAGCGCCGGCCAGCCGATCAAGATCACCCTGCTGTCGCCGGCGCAGCGGCCGGTGCAGGTGACCCGCGATCTGCCCGGTTTCTGGGCCGGCTCCTATGCCGATGTGCGCAAGGACATGCGGGCGCAATACCCCAAGCACCCCTGGCCCGAGGATCCGACCCAGGCCGACCCGACGCTGCGGGCGAAACCGCGGCGGTGATCAGGGCCGCAGCTCTGCCGGGCTCAGCCGCGGATCGGTGAGGCCGGTGTCGGTGACCCGGCGTACCTGCGCGGCCACCTTGGTACAGATCGGGGCGGGAATTCCCCGCCTCGCGGCCAGATCGGCGATCACCCCCTGCAGCTGGTCGATCTCGGTCTGCCGCCTGGCGCGCACGTCATAGGCCATCGAGGTGCGGGCGCTGGGGTCGATGGTCAGCATCTGGGCGGCGATGCGGGCAAACAGCGGCGTCGGCAGCCGCAGGATATGCGGCAGCATCCAGACCGGCACCGGCGCGGGCGAGGCCACCGCGATGCCCGCGGCCTTCAGCACGCCCAGCGCCTCGGCCATCTGATCCGCCATCAGCCGGCGCCAGTCGCGCCGCATCAGCTGATCGCGCAGCGCCAGACCGGAGAGCGCATTGACCGCATTGTTGAGGTTCAGCAGCAGCTTGCCCCATTGGATCGCGGCGATCTCCGCCGCCTCACGCACCGCCAGACCGGGCACCGAAAGCCGGCCGGCCAAATCGCCTTGCCCCGCCTCGATCACGATATCGCCGCTGGTGGCGCGGTGCCAGTGGCCGGGCCCGGCGGGGACCACGTTGAAGGGCACCATGCCGGCGCGCACGTCGCGGCCCGGTAGCGCGGCGCGCAGGATCCCGGCATTGCCGATGCCGTTCTGCAGGCTGATCACCGGGGCGGCGGCCGGGGCATGGGCGGCGATCTCAGCCGCCACCGCTGCCGTGGCGCCGGCCTTGACGGTGACCAGCACCAGCGCGGCATCCGCCATGCAATCGGGGGTTTCGCCCAGCTCCAGCGCCCCGGGAGCGAGATCGACCGCAAGCCCGGCGAAATCGCTGAGCCGCAGGCCGCCGGCGCGGATCGGGTCGAGCATGCGGGGCCGGCCCAGCAGGGTGACCGGGCGGCCGCCCGCGGCCAGCAGCCCACCGACCAGACAGCCGACGGCGCCGGCGCCCGCAATGACGATACGTCCCATGTTCACGACCTCCGCAACTCGCGCCTTCGGTCCGAGCTTAGGCAATCTCGCGACGCGCTACAGCACCCAACGCAGGATCAGGTTCTCCGACCGCCAGAGCGGCCCGGCATCGGTGAAGGAACCGCAGAGCGCGCCGCCCTGCGCGCGGTAGAAGGCGAGCGCCCGATCATTGCCGCGCACCACGGCGAGCGCCGCCTTGTTGAACCCCGCCTGCTTCAGCCCGGCCAGGGCGGCGGACAGCAGCTGCCGCCCGATGCCCTGGCGGGTACAATCGGTGGCGACATAAAGGTGCTTGATCTCTCCGGCGTCGCCCAGTTCGGGTTGCGAGGCGGGTCCGAAGCGGACGAAGCCCACGGGGCGCACGCCGCGCGTGGCCAGCAGGGTGGCGCCCGGCGCGCCGGCGGCGAGCGCCGCCTGCCAGCCGGGCAGCCGATGCGCCACGTCCAGCCGCGCAATCGCCTCGGGCGGGGCGAGATCGGCGTAGGCCTGCCGCCAGACGGCGACATGCAGGTCCGCTATCGCCCCGGCATCCGCCGGGTTGGCCGGGCGGATGCGCAGAGTTCCGGTCACCGGGTAACCCGCCCAGCCCGGCGTCTCAGACGCCCAGGCACCAGCGCATCACCGCCTTCTGGGCATGCAGCCGGTTCTCGGCCTCGTCGAAGATCACCGATTGCGACCCGTCCATCACCTCGGAGGTCACCTCCTCCTCGCGGTGCGCCGGCAGGCAATGCATGAACAGCGCGTCGGATTTGGCGTGCTTCATCAGCTCGGCATTCACCTGATAGGGGCGCAGCAGGTTGTGCCGGCGCTCCTTCGAGGACTGGCTGTCATGCATCGACACCCAGGTGTCGGTAACCACCAGATCGGCCCCCTCCACCGCCTTGGCGGCGTCGCGCTCGATCGCCACCTTGCAGCCGGCGTTGCGGGCGAGACCGACGAACTCCTCCTCCGGGTCCAGCTGCGCCGGGCCGGCAAAGGTCATGTCGAAGCCGAATTGCGCCGCCGCATGCAGGTAGGAGGCGCAGACGTTGTTGCCGTCGCCGGTCCAGACCACCTTCTTGCCGGCGATCGGGCCGCGATGTTCCTCATAGGTCAGGATATCGGCCATGATCTGGCAGGGGTGGGTGCGGTCGGTCAGACCGTTGATCACCGGCACGCTGGCATATTCGGCCATCTCGGTCAGCACGCTTTCGTCGAAGGTCCGGATCATGATCAGATCGACATAGCGGCTCAGCACCCGGGCGGTGTCGGCGATGGTCTCGCCATGGCCCAGCTGCATGTCCTGCCCCGACAGCACCATGCTCTGCCCGCCCATCTGGCGCACGCCGACGTCGAAGGAGACGCGGGTCCGGGTCGAGGGTTTCTCGAAGATCAGCGCCACCATGCGGCCCGCCAGCGGCTGTTCGTCATCGGGCGCGCCCTTGGGGCGCCCCAGCCGCGCCTGTTTCATCTGCCCGGCCTGGTCGATCATCCCCCGCAGGGCGGCGGGGTCGGTTTTGTGGATATCCAGAAAATGGTTCATCGTCTTCGCTTTTCTTGTCGTGTGACGGCCCCCGCGCTGCGGCGAAGGGCCGGGAATTCAGGCGGCGAATTCAGCAGGCCGCTTCGGCCTGGGCGACGACCTGCGTCGCGGCGGCCTCGAGACGGATCAGCGCCTCGGCGATATCGTCCTCGCTCAGGTTCAGCGGCGGCAGCAGGCGGATCACATTGTCGCCCCCCGGCACGGTGATGACCAGATTGTCATAGCCGGCCGAGACCACATCGGTGTTCGGCGCCTTGCACTTCAGCCCCAGCATCAGCCCGGTTCCGCGCACCTCCTCGAACACCTCGGGGTGCGAGGCCACCAGCCCCTCGAGCTTCTGGCGCAGCAGGCCGGCCTTGCGGTTCACCCCGTGCAGGAAGGCGGGCGTGTTGACCTCGTCCATCACCGCGCAGCCGACCGCACAGCCCAGCGGGTTGCCGCCGTAGGTCGATCCGTGGGTGCCCGCGGTCATGCCGCTGGCGGCCTCCTCGGTGGCCAGCACCGCACCCAGCGGGAAACCGCCGCCGATGCCCTTGGCCACCATCATGATGTCCGGGGTGATATTGGCCCATTCATGCGCGAACAGCCGGCCGGTCCGGCCCATGCCGCATTGCACCTCGTCCAGGATCAGCAGGCAGCCGGTCTCGTCGCAGAGCGCGCGCAGCGCCTTCATCTCGTCGTCGGGCAGCGGCCGGATGCCGCCCTCGCCCTGCACCGGCTCGATCAGCACAGCGGCGGTGTTGTCGTCGATCGCCGCCTTCAGCGCATCGAAGTCGCGCCATTGCAGATGCTTGAACCCCGGCAGCAGCGGACCGAACCCCTTGGTCATCTTCTCCGACCCCGCCGCGGCGATGCCGGCCGAGGACCGGCCGTGGAACGAGCCCTCGAAGGCGATGATGTCGGTCTTCTCCGGCAGGCCCTTGTCGTACCAGTACTTGCGCGCCATCTTGACCGCCAGCTCGCAGCTCTCGGTGCCGGAGTTGGTGAAGAACACCGTATCGGCGAAGGTCGCCGCCACCAGCTTGTCGGCCAGCGCCTGCTGCTGCGGGATCTGATAGAGGTTCGAGACGTGCCAGACCCGTTGCGCCTGATCGGTCAGCGCCGCCACCAGCGCCGGATGGGCATGGCCCAGCGCGTTCACCGCGATGCCGGCGCCGAGGTCGAGGAAACGTCGGCCATCCGCCTCGATCAGCCAGGAGCCTTCGCCCTTGACGAAGGAAAGCGGCGCGCGGTTGTAGGTCGGCAGAACGGACGGGATCATCTGATCATCCTTTACGGGTAGCATAGGCCCAAGGGAGTGCCCCAGCTTGGGCGGTTGGGTCAACGATTTGAGACAGATAAGAGAGGGAAGCGCACCGGAATTCCAGTGCAAAAGATCGAAAGAGGCCGTTACGCGCGGGCGCGTCGGCGTCGGGGCGAAAGGATATGGGCCTGGTCGATCATGCCGGCGACATAGCGCGATCCGGCGCGAAAGGAAAGCTCAAATCGTGGGCGACCGCCGTTTCCACCCGCGCCGTTCCTAAGTCACTGCAGCCCCCGCTGCCCGCGCCCGGCGCAGCGCGACACACCGCCGCCGCCCCCGCGATGCAGCCCCAGGCCCCTCCGAGGCGCCTTGTATCTCCGCCCACAGTGATTAAAATAAGATCCAGATGGGAAATGACCGGAGCGGCCGCGTAAGCGCGGGCCGCTTTTCAGCTTTGAAAGGCAGCATATGTCCTGGACTGACGAGCGCGTTGAACTGCTCAAGAAAATGTGGGCCGAGGGCCAGTCGGCCAGCCAGATCGCCAAGGAGCTCGGCGGGGTGACCCGCAACGCGGTGATCGGCAAGGTGCACCGCCTGGGCCTGTCCAACCGCAGCGCAGGCGCCGCGCCGGCCAAGGCCGAGGTCAAGGAAAAGCCCGCCGAACCGGCCAAGCCCGAGATCGTCGCCAAGGCCAAGCCGGAACCGCGCCCCGAGGCCGCCGCCCCGCGCCCGGCGCCCGAGCCGAAACCCGCCGCCGAGACGCGCCCGGCGGTGCCCGCGCGCAAGCAGATCATCCCGGCCGGCCAGCCGCTGCCGCCGCAGCCCTCGGCCAATGAGATCAGCCCCGAGGCGCTGGCCAAGGTCAGCGAGATCGAGAAGAAGGCCAAGAAGCTCACCCTGATGGAGCTGACCGAGCGCACCTGCAAATGGCC
>JBFXGQ010000278.1:0-6423 GCA_050177915.1 Pseudodonghicola sp.
ATGCGGCCCTCGTTGACCTGCAGGAACTCCTGCACCCCCTGCACCACCACCCGCTTGCGCATGCCGGCGATGTCGAGCACCCCCTTCAGCCGCCAGATGCGGTCGCCGTGGCGCTGCTTGATGGCGGCGAAGGCGGTCTGCAGCCGCGCCATGTCGAACCCGGTGCCGGCGGTGAAGCCGACCGAGGAGATGCCATGGGTGTGATGCCCCTGCCCGGCCGCCGCGACCGGCGCCGGGCTCTCGGGCAGCCGGTCCATCTCGTAGCCGCGGATCTCCAGCAGCGCCTCGAACAGCGTGCCCCAGTCCGCCGCCGGAATGTCGAGCGCGATCACCGGGGCGCCGACGTTGATGCCGCCGATCAGCGCCCGACGCGCCGCCAGCACCTCCGGCGTCACCAGATCGGCCTTGGACAGCAGCACCCGGTCGGCCAGCGCGATCTGCGCCGTGGCCTCGACCGATTGCGCCAGCGCCTCGGGCAGGCTGCGGGCATCGGCCAGGGTCAGGATACCGTCCAGCGCGAAATGCGCCAGCAGTTCGGTCTCGGCCAGAAAGGTCTGGATCACCGGGCCGGGATCGGCCAGGCCCGAGCATTCGATCAGCACATGATCAAAGGCGATCTCGCCGCGTGCCTTGCGTGCCGCCAGATCGCCCAGGGCGCCGGCCAGATCGCCGCGCACGGTGCAGCACAGGCAGCCGTTATCAAGCTGCACCACCGTCTCCACCGCATGCTGCAGCACCAGATCGCCGTCGACCGCGACCTCGCCGAATTCATTCTCGATCACCACGAAGCGCTTGCCGTGATGTTCGCCGAGAAAGCGGTTCAGCAGCGTGGTCTTCCCGGCGCCCAGAAAGCCCGCCAGAATGGTGATCGGGGTGACAAAGATGGACATCTGCGAACCTCCTCGGATCTTCGGGGTCGGGCGCGCCGGCGCGCGCCCGTGTCTCGGTCGGGATCAGTCGAACCGCGCCAGCGCCGCCGCGCCCAGCGCGAAGAGCTGCTCCAGCGCGGTGTCATGCGGCACCTCGGCCCGGGTCAGCACGATGCGCGCGGCGGGGTCGAACGGCACCTCGGCCCAGGTCTCGGGCGTCTCGGGCCAGAGCCGGGCATGCGCCTTCTGCATCGGGCCCGGCGTCTCCTCCGGCGCCAGCGCCTGCACCAGCGCCGGCAGGCCCAGCGCCAGCTGCCCCGCCGCGATCAGCGGCCTGCGGTGGAACCGCGCCACGTTGCAGGCGGTGCGATAGATCGCCTTGACCGGCTCCAGCTCCTCGGCGCCGGCGGGGGTGTCGTAGAGCACCACCGCCTCGGCCCCCGCCTTGGCGTATTCGGCGATCAGCGCCGCCAGCACCGCGCCCAGCGCATCGGCGCGCGCCTCGGTCAGCGGGGTCTCGCCATAGAGCTGGCGGTGCAGCGCCACCGGCCCCTCCAGCGCCACCAGCGGCAGCAGCCGGTTGCCCTCGTCCGCCGCCAGATTGCGGGTTGCCGACAGGCCCACCGCCAGCAGGCGCGAGGCGCCCGCCAGCCGGTCGGGATCGGCGGCGGGCAGGTCGACATCGGCCAGCCGGCCCGTCACCCTGGGGGGCCAGGACGACAGGTCGAGTTCGGCGCCCAGCGCCTCGGCCACCGCCCCGGTTGGAATCGAGGTGAACAGGGCCGGCTGACCTGTCACCCGCGCGAGCTCGCTGCCCGCGCGGACGAGTTTGGTTTCATCGAGCGCCAGATCGAGCGGCGCCACCGCCTCGATCCCCGCCGCCACGGTGAAGCACAGCGGCAGGAACAGCGGCGGCGCCGGACGCGGGGCGCCCCGCCCCAGCAGGGCAAGGCGCTGGTGCGCATCGGTGGGAGAGATCGCCATGCCGGCCTCACGCCCGCATGATCGGGTTGACCACCCGCGCATCGGGCCAGGAACCGTAGTATTGCAGGATCTCCGCCGGCGGGCTCTTTGTCTGCCAGTCCGCGACGAAGTCGGCATAGGGGCGGCCGCGCCGCAGCCGCGCCTGCCGCTCGGCCTCGATCAGCCGCTGGCTCGCCTCGGGGTCGACGCGCTGCTCGTCCTCGTTCCAGGCCACCTTGTAGACCTGCCGCGCCACCGACGGCGTGATGATGCCCTTGAGGATATCGGTCGCCACCGCATCGGCATTGCGGTCGAGCGGATCGCCATAGCCGGTGCCGCCGCAGGAGAAGGCCATGGTGACCACATCGCCCTGATTGTAGGGCCGCACCGACCGGCCCTGAAACTCGGCGGTGTAATCGCCGCTCACCGTGCGGTTCTGCAGGATGTCCTGATAGTCCATGTTCAGCGCCTCGCCGCGCTGGAACTGCTCCATCACGCTGGAGTTGGCGATCGAGATGCCGGGCACCGTGCAGGGGGCATAGCCGCCGAACAGCGGCTGCGGCGTCTGCAGTTTCGAGTTGTCGGCGATCGCCATCATGTAGACCGCCGGCACATGGTGGGCGATCCACATCTGCACCGTGCCGACGCCGCCGCGATACTTGCCGTGGCCGCAGCTGTCGGCCCAGTGGTTCGACAGCGGCACCAGCAGCGGGAACTCGTTCTCGACCGTCTCGGTATTGGGCGCCCGGCCGAACACGCACCAGGGAAAGCCGAAGGCGTCGATGCCGTCCTCGTCCGGCCGCGCCCCCATGCCCTCGGTATTGATCGAATAGGCCAGCATGTCGGCAAAGGGCGCCCCCCATTGCGACAGCCCCGCCAGCACCAGCGCATTGCCGCCGTTGCCCATCGAGGCGCCGGCCTGTTCCCAGCTGTCGGTCGAGAACATCGCCTTGGCGCAGCAATTGTGCACCGCCGACATCACCCCGGTCGAGATCATCACCGAGCATGACGTCGCCGCCTTGGGATCGGGGTTGAGGCAGGTATTCGGCGCGAACCTGAAGTCGATATTGGCGAAGGTGCCGTTCGAGATCGGCAGCGCGTGGAACAGGTATTCGTAGATGTAGTTGGAGAAATGCGCGATCGCCGCCTGCGGATGGGCGTTGTACGAGGACGGCGTCTCGGGCCCGGTGCCGGTCAGGTCGACGATCATCCGGTCGCCCTTGATCTCCATCTCCATGTGGCACGACCGCACCAGCCCGGTGGTCAGCCCCATGGCGTCCGAGAAGGTCACGCAGCGGTATTTGCCCTCGGGCCAGCGGCTGATGATATTGCGCGAGCCGATCTCGGCCTCCTGCAGCATGCGGCGGAACAGGCCCTTGACGTAACCCGCCCCCTCGCGTTCGCACATCTCGATCACCCGGCGGCGGACCCGGTCGGCGGTGGTGCAGCGCGCCTTGAGGTCGGTGGCGATCATCGACGGCGCCCGGATGCCGAAGGCCGAGAACATGGTGACGATGTCCTCGTGCAGTTCGAAATTGGTGCCGATCCGGGTCGGCGGCAGGTTCATCCCCTCGTCGAACCGGCTGGTGGCCGAGACCGGCATGCCGCCGGGCTCGATGGCGCCGGTCTCGGTGGTATGCACCAGCGCCGCGGTCCAGGCGATCAGCTCGCCCTCGTAGAACACCGGCATGCAGACCATCTGGTCGGGGTTGTGCACGCCGCCGTAGACCGCGTCATTGGCGAACCACAGATCGCCGTCGTTGATGCCGGGGTTCCGGCCGTAGTTGTGGATGATGTATTTGATCACCAGCGGCGGGATCACCGCGTGCAGATAGGTGCCGCAGGAGCCGTTGACGATATCGCCCTCGGCGGTCATCAGCGCCACCAGGCTGTCGCCCGCCACCCCCATGGCGCAACGGCACGACCGCTGGAACACATCCATCCCCTCGTCGAGGATGTCGTTGGTGCGCTGAAAGCCGATCTCGTAATCCGCCGGCGACAGCGCCGCGGCATGGGTCAGCTCTTCCTCGGTCGCGGGCGATGGTTTCAGCCATGCCATCTTTTCTTCGAGCGTCGGAATCGAAGCCATCTTGAAAACTCCTCCTGTGGCGGGCGCGCCCGCCTCCCTGTGCTGTGGGCCGGGCGTCTGGCCGCCCGCCCCCGATGTCGTGCCCTGCGGGCGCTATTCCGCCGGTTCTGCCAGCTGCTCGCGCATCCGCTGGCGATAGCCGCGCACCGCCGCCTGGCCGCCCTCCATGATGCCCAGACCGTGCTTGTCGATGCTGAAGCGCATGCCGGGCGGCACCACCACGGTGGTCAGCTCGGCCTCGACGATCGCCGGTCCCTCCAGCCGGTTGCCGGGCTGCAACAGCTCGAACTGGTAGATGTCGGTCTCGGCCAGCGCGCCGGTCTCGCGCCAATAGGCCGGGCGGGTGCCGATATGCGCCGCCGAGGGGTCCGCGCCCTGCAGGTCGTAATTCGGCAGCACCGTCTTTCTGGTCGGCACGGTGACCCGCAGCACGAAGTTGTCCAGGAACACGCCGCCGGGCTTGTTGACCACCAGCGGCGAGAAGGCGGCCGAGAATTCGTCCTCGAAGGCCTGATAGACCGCCATCGCATCCTCGTCGCTGTCGATGCTCAGCCGCGGCGAGGACATGCGCTTGACCTGCACCTGCCCGCCGTAAAGCATGTCGAGCTCCAGCGAGAACACCGCCTCCTCGACCGGCAGCCCCTCGGCGGCGACCTCGCGCCGGGCACGGTCGACCAGTTCGGCCACCACGCTGTTGAAGGCCGCGCGGTCCACCACCAGCTTTTCGCTGATCGGCTCCATGAAGATCATCCGGCGGGACTGTTCGTACATATGGACGATGTCCATGATCGAGGACCCCATGGCGCAGAACACCGGCGAGGCCGGGAACACCACCGCCTTGGGCACATCGGCCTTGAACCCCGCCACATGGGTGGGCCCGGCGCCGCCGAAGGCGAAGAGCACGAAGTCCTCCGGGTGATAGCCGCGCATATGCACCTCGCGCTTGATGGCGGAGGCCATGTTCTCGTCCACCACATGGCGGATCATGGCAGCGGCCTCCAGCACCGAGACCCCCAGCGGATCGGCGATCCGGTCGCGGATGGCGCGTTCGGCGCGGGCCTTGTTCAGCGGCATCTGCCCGCCATAGTAGGTATCCGGGTTCACATAGCCCAGCACCACATCGGCATCGGTCACCGTGGGTTCGGTGCCGCCCAGATCGTAGCACACCGGCCCGGGCATCGAGCCCGCCGACTGCGGCCCCACCGTCAGCCGTTTCGAGATCCGGTCCACCGCGGCGATCGAGCCGCCGCCGGCGCCGATCGAGATGGTCTGCATCATGGTGACATTGACCATCCAGCGGTCGATCACCGGGCGGAATTCATAGTTCCGCACGCTGTCCTCGACCACCATCGCCACGTCGAAGGAGGTGCCGCCGACATCCCCCGCGATCACGTTGGAATAGCCCAGCTGCTTGGCGAAATAGGCCGCCCCCATCAGCCCCGACACCGGGCCGCCGTTGAAGGTGCGGCTGGCCGGCGTCTTGAAGATATCGGCCGAGCCGCCGGAGTTGTGGATCATCAGGAAGTTGCCGTTGTAGCGCAGGTCGCGGATCTTGTCCCAGGTGGCGCTGATCTCGGTCTGCATCGAATGCTGCAGATAGGCGTCGAGGATCGCGGTCAGGCTGCGTTCGTATTCGCCGATCTTGGGCACCACCGCATGGGACAGCACCACCGGCACGAAGCCGATGTGATATTCCTTGTACTCCTCGCGGATGATCTCGCGGATGCGCTTCTCATGCGCCGGATTGGCGAAGGACCACAGCAGCGACACCACGATGGCGCGGGCACCGTTGTCCATCAGCACCCGCAGCTTGCGGCGCACGTCCTCCTCGTCCAGCGGACGGATGACGGCGCCGGCGCTGTCGACCCGCTCGCGCACGCCGACGATCATGTCGCGGCTGACCAGCGGCACCGGCTTGTTCTGCGCCGGCAGGTTGCGCCGCTCCGACACCCGGGTGCCATCCACCCATTGCGCGCCGCGCCCGATCAGGATGGCGTCCTCGTGCCCCTCGGTGGTGATGAAGCCGATCTTCGGCCCCTGCCGCTGGATCAGCCGGTTCAGCGCCACCGTGGTGGAATAGCGCACGATGTCGATCCGCGGCAGCACCTCCTCGACCGACAGCCCCAGCTTGTCGGCGCCGGCCTCGATGGCGTTGATGAACCCCACCGACAGATCGTGCGGTGTGGTGGGGCATTTGGCGATGATCCGCTCGCCGTCCAGCGTCAGCACCAGATCGGTGAAGGTGCCGCCGACGTCGATGTCGATCGAGCTCATCTCATGTGCGTTGGCATTCATCTCTCAGACCTCCCCGGCGCGGCGCAGCCGCCCGTCCCTGATCACCAGTTCGCCGCCCCGGACCCGCGCCTGCAGCGAGGCGACGTTCAGCTCGATGTCATGGGTGATCGGATGGCCGGGCGGCAGATATTCCGTCTCCAGCTGGCGGGCGCAGCTGGGGCAGTAGAACTCAAGGATCCGCACCCAGTTGCCGTCGGGGGCAAAGGT
>JBFXGQ010000279.1:0-6421 GCA_050177915.1 Pseudodonghicola sp.
CATGCGCAATCCTCCTGCCGTGCCGCCCCGGATGGCGGCGCCCCCAGCGTTACGTCAAAGCCGCCGCCGGGAAAAGCCGGAAATCCCTGTGCGATCAGGCGGTTTTCCCGGCCTCGGCACCCGCCCGCGCGACCCAGGCCTCCAGACTGTCCAGATCGGGCGCGACCGCTTCGGCGGCCTCGCCGGCGAACGCGAGAAACGCCGCCAGATTGCCGGCATTCACGCCCAGCAACACCGGAATGCCGCGCAGCAGCGCCTCGCCGATCAGCGGGCGAAAACCGCGCCCCTCGGCCTCGTGCTTGCCGAACTTGTTGATCATCAGCAGCTCCGGCCCGCGCTCCAGCGCCGGCCCGGTCAGCCCCACCGCCTCCTCCAGCGCCGAGGTGTCCAACCGGCAGCCGCTGGAGCCCGCCCCCAGCGATTGCGAGATGCGGATCAGCGGCCCGTCGGGCAGCAGGCGCAGGTCCATGTCGCAGGCCTGGCCCTGCGGGCAGTCCTGATTGCTCTGCACCACGCCGGCGAGCCGGAGACCGCGCGCCTGCAACCGCCCGGCCAGCTCCGACAGCAGCCGGTCGGTGGCGCCGCGCGCCGATGTGGTGACATAGCCCAGATGCATCGCCGAACTCCCTGCCGCGCGCCCCGGCCCGAAGCCCTAGCAGCTACGGCCGCCTGCGGCCAGCGCGGCGTCGTCGCAGCGGCGGCGCATATGCCTCTCGACGCGGCGGCCATGGGCCGGCTAGGCTGCGCGCGACCGCAAGAGAAAGGCCGCCGATGACCCCCGAACTCGCCCAGACCATCCTTGCCGAGAACTTCGCCGAATGGGTGCAGGCGCTCGACCTCACCGTGGTTGCGATCGACCCGGAGCACGCGCTGATCCGGATGCCGCTGGGCGCCCATCTGGCCCGCGTCGGCGGCATCGTCTCGGGCCAGGCGCTGGCGGCGCTGGCCGATACCGCCATGGTCTTCGCCGCCATTGCGCAGGCCAAGGAATTCCGCCCCTTCGCCACCACCGATCTGCACACCCAGTTCCTGCGCCCCGGCGTCGGCACCGCGATCCTGTGCCGGGCCGAGGTGGTGCGCGCCGGCAAGGCGCTGGTCTTCGCCCGCGCCGAGATGACCGAGGAGGACAGCGGCAAGATCGTCGCCACCGCCACCGCCACCTTCTACGCCCCCTGAGGAGACCGCGATGCGCAGCTTCGACGCCCTCTACGACATCGCCGCCGACCGCCACGGCGGTTCTGCCGCGCTGGAGGCGAAGCTGACGCGGCCGCTGACGCCGGAAGAATTGGCGCGGATCCCCGACGACCGCTGGCTGTCGGTGATGACCAGATGCATCTTCCAGGCCGGATTCAACTGGAAGGTCATCGAGGCGAAATGGGACGGGTTCGAGGCCGCCTTCGACGGCTTTGATCCGGGTCGCTGCGCCTTCATGGACGAGGATACCTTCGACGCCCTGCTGCGCGACACCCGCGTGGTGCGCAACGGCGCCAAGCTGGCCACCGTGCGCGACAACGCCGCCTTCCTGCTGCGGCTGCGCGACCGCGGCGGCGCCGGTACGGTGCTGGGCGGCTGGCCCTCGACCGATTACGTCGGCCTGCTCGCCTTCCTGCAGACCGAAGGCGCGCGGCTGGGCGGCACCACCGGGCAATATGCGATGCGGTTTGCCGGCCGCGACAGTTTCATCCTGTCGCGCGACGTCACCGCCCGGCTGATCGCCGAGGGGGTGATCGACAAGCCCGCCACGTCGAAATCGGCCATGGCCGCGGTGCAGCGCGCCTTCAACGACTGGATGGAACAATCCGGCCGCTCGCTGACCGAGATCAGCCGCGTTCTGGCGATGAGCCTGTGAGCCTGCCGCGCCTGCCCTTTCTGGCGCTCGGCGCGGTACTGACGCTGCTGGCGCTGGCGGGCTGCGGCCGCCGGCTGACCGAGACCGAAGTGGCCTTCGCCCAGACCATCCAGGGCGGCGCGATGGATCTGGACCGGGTCCGGGTGGTCCGCGGCGCGCCGGTGGGCAGCGTCACCTTCCGCCGCAAGCCGCGCCCGCGCCTGACCTGCCGCGAACGCATCGTGCCGCCCGAGACCGGCGAGCTGGTCACCGCCAAACCCGCCGCGGTGACGCTGTTCAACCGCATCCTCTTCACCCGCGACTGGTATCTGCCGGACTACGTGCCGGAGTATCCCCGGCGGCTCTACCTGACCGAGGCGATGCTGCTGGCCCATGAGATGACCCATGTCTGGCAATGGCAGAACCGGGCGCGCACCGGCTACAGCCCGCTGCGGGCAGCGGCCGAACACCGGGCCGAGGACCCCTATCTGTTCGATCTGACCGGGGCGCCGGATTTCCTCGGCTTCGGCTACGAACAGCAGGGCGCCATTGTCGAGGAATATGTCTGCTGCCGGGCGCTGGCGCCGCAGGGCGCGCGCACCAGGCGGCTGCACAAGATGCTGTCGGGCGCCTTCCCGGTGGCCGATCTGCCCGCCGCCCGCGACAGCGACGTGGTGCTGCCCTGGAAGGGGGTCGAGCTCAGCGGCATCTGCGACTGAGCCGCCTTCTTCTCTTCGCTCAAATACTCCGGGGAACTCGCGGCGCAGCCGCGATGGGGGCAGCGCCCCCTGCGGCAGTGACCCGCCTCAGCCGGCGACCTGGATGCTCTCCAGATAGGCCAGCAGCGCCGCCAGCGGCCGCGGTGTCGGCGTCATCGTGCCCTCGACCTCGACCGGCACCAGTTCGCCCTCCAGCAGCGAGCCGAACTCCGGCATCACATCGGCGGCCTTGCCACGGCCATAGCCGTCGATCTGCGACAGCACCCGCGCACGGGGAAATTCGCCGCCGTTGCGGGCCGCGATCCGGGTCAGATCCGGCGCCTTGACGCCGGCCGCCAGCGTGCCGCCCTCGCCCCGGTAATCGTGGCAGGCGGTGCAATTGTCCGCAAAGATCTGCTCGCCCTCCGCCGGCCCGGGCATCTGCTGCATCTCGTCGGCGGCACAGGCGGCCAGCACGGCCAGAACCGGAACGGCGATCAGAAATCGGTCGATGAACATGCTTTCCCTGTCACTTGCTCTGCAACTTCTGCAGATAGGCCAGCAGCTCGACCACCGGCTCGGAGGTCATGATCGGCTGGCCGTTCGGAACCTTGACGGCGGCACCGGCGCCGTCCTCGAAGAAATAGCCGTAGACCGGCATCGGGCTGCCGTGGCTGGCCAGCGGGTCGCGCCCGTCGATCCGTTTCACCACCCGTTCGACCGGGAACACCCCGCCCTCGTTGCGCGCCAGCACGGTCAGATCGGTGGGCTGGATCACCAGCACCCCCGCCATCGGCCCGTGGCCGGTGCCCTCGATGCCGTGACAGGTGGCGCAATGCACCCGATAGAGCTCGGCGCCCTTCTTGGTATCCTTGTCGATCTCCTGCGCCAGCGCCGGCAGCGCCGCCCCGGCCAGGACGATCCCGGCGATCCAACGAATGACACGCATGGGCAGTCTCCCCTTTTCCCGAACGAAGTCATGGTCCTGTCTGCGCCCAGCATATCCCGCCACGGCCGGGAAAGCTACGCGGCACTTGCGCCCGCGGGCGGCTCAGGCGGGGCGGATGGTGCCGTTCTCCAGCCGCAGCACCCGATCCATCCGCGCCGCCAGATCCATGTTGTGGGTGGCGATCAGCGCCGCCAGCCCGGTTTCGGCCACCAGCGCCATCAGCGCGTCGAATACCCGGTCCGAGGTGTCGGGGTCGAGATTGCCGGTAGGCTCGTCCGCCAGCAGCAGCCGCGGCCCGTTGGCCAGCGCCCGGCAAAAGGCGACGCGCTGCTGCTCGCCGCCCGACAGCTCGGCCGGTCGGTGATCGGTGCGCTCCGAAAGACCCACCCGCGCCAGCAGATCGGCGGCCCGCGCCGCCGCCTGCGCCCGCGGCACGCCATTGGCCAGCTGCGGCAGGATCACATTCTCGGCGGCGGTGAATTCCGGCAGCAGGTGATGGAACTGATAGATGAAGCCGACGTCGCGCCGCCGCGTCGCGGTGCGGGCGCGGTCGCCCTTGCCGGTCATGTCCTGGCCGGCGATCGCCACCCGCCCCTGGTCCGGCGTGTCCAGCAGCCCGGCGATATGCAGCAGCGTCGACTTGCCGGCGCCCGACGGCGCCACCAGCGCCACCGTCTCGCCCGCCCGCAGGGTCAGATCGACGCCGCGCAGCACCTGCACCTCGCCCGGGGTGCCGCGCATATAGCCCTTGGCGATCGCCGCCAGTTCCAGCACCGGATCACTCATAGCGCAGCGCCTCCACCGGATTGAGCCGGGCGGCACGCCGCGCCGGGAACAGGGTGACGAAGAAGGACAGCCCCAGCGACAGCCCCACCGCCTTGAGCACATCGGCCAGATGCAGCTCGGCCGGCAGCGCATAGATGCCGCGGATCGCCGGGTCCCAGACGCCGCCGCCCGCCACGAAGTTCACGAAGGAGAAGATCGGGTCGATGTAGATGGCGAAGAGACAGCCCAGCACCACGCCCATGGCGGTGCCGATGATGCCGGTAAACGCCCCGCAGATGAAGAACACCCGCAGGATCGACCCCTCGCTCAGCCCGATGGTGCGCAGGATGCCGATGTCGCGGCCCTTGTTCTTGACCAGCATGATCAGGCCCGAGACGATGTTCATCGTGGCGATCAGCACCAGGATCGACAGGATCACGAACATCACGTTGTCCTCGACCTGCAGCGCCCGCAGGAAACCGCCCGAGGCATCGCGCCAGGTCCAGACCTGCATCCCCTCGCCCGCCGCGCGGCGCAGCGGGGTCAGCATGCGCTCGACCGCCTCGGGCTGCGCCACCATCACCTCGATCTCATCCGCCGCGCCCTCGCGGTTGAAATAGCTCTGCGCCTCGGCAAAGGGCAGATAGACCCGGGTGCGGTCGATGTCATAGCGCCCGGCGGTGAAGATATAGGTGACCGTATAGACGTTGACGCGCGGGCTGGTGCCCATCGGCGTGCGCACCCCTTCGGGCGAGATCAGCTTGATGCGGTCGCCGATCGTCACCCCCAGCTCGCGCGCCACGCCGGAGCCGATGGCGACGCCCGCCGGGAAATCGGCCAGATCGCCCTGCGCCCGGTCACCGCCGGCGATGGCCGGCAGCGAGGCCAGATCGGCGGCATGGATGCCCAGGACCTCCACCCCGGAATTGCGGCCGCGATAGGTGGCCATCACCTGCCCGCGCACCAGCGGCGCCGCCCGGGTCACACCGGGCACCTGCCGCAGCCGCTCGGCCATGGCGGCATAGTCGCGGATGCTGCGGTCGATGCGGCCCTGATCGGTGACCGTGCCGGGGTTGTAGACGGTGACATGGGCATTGGCGCCCAGGATGGTGCCGACGAATTCCGACCGGAAGCCGGAGCGCACCGCCAGCGTGGCGATCAGCGCGAAGACCGCCAGGGTGATGCCGATCAGGCTGATCCAGGTCATCACGCTGACGCCGCCCTCGGCCCGGCGGGCGCGCAGATAGCGCCAGGCGATCATCCATTCGAAGGGGGCGAAGGGGGCGGATTGGCCGGCCATTTGGGGTTCCTGCTGTGGTCGCGGCGAACCTGCGCGTTGGGGTCGGGACGGTCAAGGCCGGAATGGCGCGCCCCCCTCACAATCCCCTGAGCGCCGCCGGCGCGGCGCCCCGAACCGGCGCACTCCCGCCGGTCCCGCCCGATGCCATACTGGGGACAGTCTGTGGATAAGTCGTGGGATCAGGGTCACGAAATGCCACAAATTCCCCCTGCAATCCTCCATTTTCCATGAAACTTCTTGAGTTGCCACAGCGATGCGCCAGACTTTTCAATCTGCAACCTGGGGCCCAGCAACGGAACGGAGACGACAGATGGTTCCCAACCCGACCGACCGACCGGCCGCCGCGACAGATGCCGCACCGGGCGCCGATGACCCGGACCGCCCGGCGATCGACAGTGAATCAGCCGCCCTGCTGCGCAGCTGGCTGACGCCGCTGGTCGCCGCCTGCCCCAGCTGGGAGGCGCTGGACCGGGCGCTCGACCTGCGCGGCTACCTGCTGGTGTTCCGCGACGGGCGGGCCTGCCTGACCCGGCAGGCCGACGGCGGCTGCATCTGCTCGATGCGGTTTCTCGGCGTCGGGCTGACCGAGCTGACCGCGCGCTTGGGCCGCCCCGCCCTGCGCCCGCTGCCCGGCCAGCCCGCCGCCGGCATTCTCTGCCCCCGCCCGCAGGGCTGAACCTCAAACGACCCGCAGGGCTGAGCCCGAAACGAAAGGCCGGACCATTCTGGCCCGGCCCCTGCTTCTTCTCGCTCCAAATACTCCCGCCGGAGGCGCCCGCCGCCGAGGCGACCGCGCCGGTCGGCCGGCGCTTACAGCCAGGTGTGGAACGACCGCTTCGCCATCGGCACCCAATGCGGCGAGGCTTCCTGATGCGGCTGAT
>JBFXGQ010000280.1:0-6418 GCA_050177915.1 Pseudodonghicola sp.
GTGACGGTGCGGTCCATCACCGCCAGCAGCGATCCGGCGCGGCCGCCCGACAACGCCCGGGTCAGTTCCAGATTGCGGCGTGTTGCCGCGTCGATCTGCACGATGCGGTCCTGCGCCTCGCGCTGCGGGGTCTGCAGCAGCGGCAGCTTGCCCTTCTGGGTGATCTCCAGATAGTCGATCAGCGCCCCCATGGCCGAAAGCTCGACCCGCGAGAAGGTGCCGAAAGCCTCGGGGGTGTTGACGCCATAGAGCGCACAGATGCGCTTTTCCGCCGCGGTGCTGTCGAAGCTGGCGCGCGACAGTGGCGTGGCGGAGATCCCCAGATCAGAGACTAATCCGTGCTTTTCCTGTTCGATCGTCTCGGGCAGGATCAGTTCCGAGGGGGCGAGGCGGGCCAGTTCCGGCGACAGCCGCACCGGGGTGATCGGCATGACATGGAAGGCGCCGGTCGAGATATCGGCCCAGGCCAGCGCCGCCTGATCGCGGATCTCGGCATAGGCGGCGAGGAAGTTGTGCCGCCGCGCCTCCAGCAGCGAATCCTCGGTCAGCGTACCGGGGGTGACCAGACGGACCACATCGCGCCGAACCACCGATTTAGAGCCGCGTTTCTTGGCCTCGGCCGGGCTTTCCATCTGTTCGCAGACGGCGACGCGGAAGCCCTTGCGGATCAGCGTCAGCAGATAGCTTTCGGCGGCATGCACCGGCACGCCGCACATCGGGATGTCGTCGCCCTCGTGTTTGCCGCGCTTGGTCAGGGCAATATCCAGCGCCTCGGACGCGGCGACGGCGTCGTCGAAGAACATCTCGTAGAAATCGCCCATCCGGTAGAACAGCAGGGCGTCGGGATGCTGGTCCTTGATTTCGAGATATTGCGCCATCATCGGCGTGACGGTGGTCAACGGATGTCTCCCCTGGGCTGCGGACCGCGCGACCTTACAAATGACCAGATGGGCGCGAAAGGCGAAAACGCATTGTCGTTGAGATGGGATTGGCGCTGGGATAAGAGAGCCGGATCGACCGAGGAGACAGTCAGCCATGGGCAAATCGAAGATCACCGCAGAAGAGGCGCTTGCCTTCCATCTCGAACCCTCGCCGGGCAAGTTCGAGATCCGTGCAACGGTGCCGATGACCACGCAGCGGGATCTGAGCCTGGCCTATTCCCCCGGTGTCGCGGTCCCCTGCGAGGCGATCGCGGAAAGCCCTGAAACCGCTTATGATTACACCAACAAGGGCAACCTGGTGGCGGTGATCTCGAACGGCACCGCAGTGCTGGGGCTGGGCAATCTGGGTGCGCTGGCCTCGAAACCGGTGATGGAGGGCAAGGCGGTGCTGTTCAAGCGCTTCGCCGACGTCAACGCCATCGACCTTGAGCTGGACACCGAGGACCCGGACGAGATCATCCAGGCGGTCAAGCTGATGGGGCCGACCTTCGGCGGCATCAACCTTGAGGATATCAAGGCGCCGGAATGTTTCATCATCGAGCAGCGGCTCAAGGAAGAGATGGACATCCCGGTCTTCCACGACGACCAGCACGGCACGGCGGTGATCTGCGCCGCGGGGCTGATCAACGCGCTGCATATCTCGGGCAAGAAGATCGCGGATGTGAAGATCGTCCTCAACGGCGCCGGGGCGGCGGGGATCGCCTGTCTTGAGCTGCTCAAGCGGATGGGCGCGCAGCATGACAATTGCATCATGTGCGACACCAAGGGCGTGATCTATCAGGGCCGCACCGAGGGGATGAACCAGTGGAAATCGGCCCATGCGGCGCGAACCGAGCTGCGCACGCTGGAAGAGGCGATGGTCGGCGCCGACGTCTTTCTGGGTGTGTCGGCGAAGGGCGCCGTGACGCAGGATATGGTCGCCTCGATGGCCGACAATCCGGTGATCTTCGCCATGGCCAACCCGGATCCCGAGATCACCCCGGAAGAGGCGCATGAGGTGCGGATGGATGCCATTGTCGCCACCGGGCGCAGCGATTACCCGAACCAGGTGAACAACGTCCTGGGCTTTCCCTATCTGTTCCGTGGCGCGCTGGACATCCATGCCCGTGCCATCAACGACGAGATGAAGATCGCCTGCGCGCGCGCGCTGGCCGAACTGGCGCGCGAGGATGTGCCGGACGAGGTGGCGCTGGCCTATGGCAAGGCGCTGAGCTTTGGTCGCGATTACATCATCCCGACGCCCTTCGACCCGCGTCTGATCCACCGGATTCCGGTGGCGGTGGCGCGCGCCGGGATGGACACCGGCGCGGCCCGGCGGCCGATCATCGACATGGACGCCTATGAGCTGAGCCTGAAGAGCCGGATGGACCCGACCGCCAGCATCCTGCGCAGCCTGAACACACGCGCCCGCACCGCCCAGTCGCGCATGATCTTTGCCGAGGGCGACGATCCCCGGGTGCTGCGCGCCGCCGTCACCTATCAGCGGTCTGGCTTCGGCAAGGCGCTGGTGGTGGGTCGGCCCGACGATGTGAAGGCCAAGCTCGAGGCCGCCGGTCTGGGCGATGCGGTGCGCGAGCTGGAGGTGGTGAACGCCGCCAATACCACGCATCTGCAGGCCTATAAGTCCTTCCTCTACGACCGGCTACAGCGCAAGGGCTTCGATCAGAAGGACGTCCATCGCCTCGCCGCGCGCGACCGCCATGTGTTCGCGGCGCTGATGCTGGCGCATGGCCATGGCGATGCGCTGGTGTCGGGGGCGACGCGGAAATCGGCGCATGTGCTGGACCGCATCAACCATGTCTTCGACGCCGATGCCGCCCATGGCGCCGCCGGCATCACCGCGGTTCTGCACAAGGGGCGGATCGTGCTGATCGGCGACACGCTGGTGCACGAATGGCCGGACGAGGAGGATCTGGCCGATATCGCCACCCGCGCCGCCGGCGTCGCCCGGCACATGGGGCTGGACCCGCGGGTGGCCTTCGTCTCGTTCTCGACCTTCGGCTATCCGGTGTCGGAACGGGCCGAAAAGATGCATCTCGCCTCCGACGTGCTGGACCAGCGTCGGGTCGATTTCGAATATGAGGGCGAGATGACCGTGGACGTGGCGCTGAACGCCAATGTGCAAAAGGCCTATCCGTTCTCGCGGCTGACCGGGCCGGCGAACATCCTGATCGTGCCGGCGCGGCATTCGGCCAGCATTTCGGTCAAGCTGATGCAGGAAATGGCCGGCGCCACGGTGATCGGGCCGATCCTGACCGGCGTCGACAAGCCGATCCAGATCTGTTCCACCGTCTCGACCGCCAATGACATCCTGAACATGGCGGTGCTGGCGGCCTGCGGTATCGGCTGACGTCATGGCGATCTGGAACCTAGGGTCGATCAACGCCGACATGGTCTATCGGGTGCCGCATCTGCCGGCCCCGGGAGAGACATTGGCGGCGACGGGGTATCAGAGGTTCCTGGGTGGCAAGGGCGCCAATATGTCGGTGGCCGCCGCCCGCGCCGCCGCCCATGTGCGCCATATCGGCGCCGTGGGCCCGGATGGCGCCTGGATGGTGGAGCGGTTGCTGGAATATGGCGTAGACACCCGCCATATCGCGCTGGTCGACGCGCCCACCGGCCACGCCATCGTGGCGGTCGAGCCGGGTGGCGAGAACCAGATCCTGATCTATCCCGGCGCCAACCGGGCGATCCCCGAACCGGCGGTGCAGGCCGCGCTGGCCGAGGCCGGGGCAGGGGATACGCTGCTGATCCAGAACGAAACCAACGCCCAGGCGATGGCCGCGCGGATCGGGCGCGATCTGGGGCTGCGGGTGGCCTATGCCGCCGCGCCTTTCGAGGCCGGGGCGGTGCGCGCGGTACTGCCGTTTCTCGATTTCCTGATCCTGAACGCGGTCGAGGCGCAGCAGCTCGAGGCCGCCACCGGGCTGGCGCCCGCGGCGCTGCCGGTGCGCGACGTGATCGTCACGCTGGGTGCCGGGGGCGCGCGCCATATCGACACTATATCGGGGCAAAGCCGGGATTTTCCCGCCATTCCGGTGACCCCGGTGGACACCACCGGCGCCGGCGACACCTTTACCGGCTACGTTCTGGCGGGGCTCGACCGGGGGCTGCCGATGGCGCAGGCGATCGCGCAGGCGATGCGGGCCGCGGCGATCATGGTGACGCGGCACGGCACCGCGGATGTGATCCCGGATCTCAAGGACGTTCAGCCGGGCCCGCTGGGCTGAGCGGTTCAGCCCAGCTCGGCGCGGGGCAGGGCGGGCCCGGATACCTCATGCGGGTGGGAGACGAGGATCACCTTGTGGGTGCAGGGCCGATCCGCCGCATCGGTCGCGCGCGCCCAAAGGCTCGCCTGATCGGCGCTGGCATGGCTCACCGCCGCACCGAGGGCGATGAAGAACACCAGCGCCAGGGTTTTCAGCAATTCGATCCGTTTCATTTCACTCCCTCCTTCTCTGCGGAAGTCACGGGCCATAGGCTGCCGTCTGCGCGGCGATCCGGCAAGGTGCTGTCATCGAATGTCACGGACAGGTGAGCGGAATTTACCGCTTGGCCCGGCCAACAGCGGGTCCTAGCCTCGGCGCAAAGGAGAGCGCGATGACCGACAAGATCACCACCCATCAGGCGCAGGAAGACGCCCGCAACGAAGACATCCTGATCTATCTGAACGGCCGCATCGTGCCCAAGGCGCAGGCCGTGGTCAGCGTCTATGACAGCGGCTTCATGCTGGGCGACGGCGTGTGGGAGGGGCTGCGGCTCTACGATGGATGCTGGGCCTTCCTCGACGATCACCTCGACCGGCTGTTCGAGGCGGCGAAGGCCATCGACCTCGACATCGGGATGGACCGGAATGGGGTCAAAAATGCCGTGTTAGAGACACAAAAGGCCAATGTCATGACCACCGACGCCCATGCCCGGTTGATGGTGACGCGGGGGGTGAAGACGCGGCCGTTCCAGCATCCGGCGCTGTCGCGGCAGGGGCCGACGGTGACCATCATCATGGAACATTCCAGACCCTCGATCCCGCGCCCGATCCGTCTGGCCACCGTGCCGCATATCCGCGGCCTGCCGATGACGCAGGACCCCAAGCTGAATTCGCATTCCAAGCTGAACTGCATCCTCGCCTGCATCGCCGCCGAAAAGGCCGGCGCGGACGAGGCACTGATGCTCGACGTGCATGGCTTCGTGAACACGACGAACGCCTGCAACTTCTTCATCGTGCGAAAGGGGGAGGTTTGGACCAGTACGGGAGACTACTGCATGAACGGCATCACCCGGCAGAAGGTGATCGACGTCTGCCGCGCCGATGGCATCCCGGTCTTTGAGCGCAATTACTCTCTGGTCGATACCTATGGCGCGGACGAGGCGTTTCTGACCGGTACCTTCGGGGCGCAGACCCCGGTGGGGGAAATCGACGGGCGACAGATCGGCACGGGCGAGATGGGGCCGATGACTGAACGTATCCGCGCGCTCTACAAGGCGCTGATCGAAAGGGAGTGCGCCTGATGCGGATTGCCATGTGGTCCGGGCCGCGGAACCTCTCCACCGCGATGATGTATGCCTTCGGCAACCGCGCCGACTTCGCCATCTGGGATGAGCCCTTCTATGCCCCTTATCTGGCGGCCACGGGGATCGACCATCCAATGCTGGCCGAGATCCTGGCGGCGCATGAGACCGATCCAGACAAGGTGGCGGCGCGCTGCATCGGCTCTATTCCGGGGGGAAAGCCGCATTTCTACATGAAGCACATGCCGCTGCATATGATCGAGGGCTTCCCGCTCGACTGGGCGGCGGACTGCGTGAACGTCCACCTGCTGCGCCACCCGGCGCGGGTGGTGGCGAGCTATGCGGCGAAGCGGGAGAACCCGACGCTGGATGATATCGGCTTTCGCCAGCAGGCGGAGCTGTTCCAGCGGTTCCCCGGCCCGGTGATCGACAGCGCCGATATCAGGGAGGATCCCGAAGGCATGCTGCGCGCGCTTTGTGCCGAGATCGGCCTGGATTTCGATCCCGCCATGTTGCATTGGCCGGCCGGCCCCCGGGCCGAAGACGGCATCTGGGCGGCGCATTGGTATGGGGCAGTGCACCGCTCGACCGGGTTCGCCGGTGCCGAGGGTCCCTTGCCAGGTCTGAACGGCCCGGCTGCCGCCCTGGCCGAAGCAGCGTTGCCCTATTACGAGGAACTGGCGGAGAAGCGTATTCTGCCAAAATAGCCTTTGTCAGAGCCTATTTCAGCAGCGATCCGAGCTTCATCGCCACCGCCGGATTGCCGCTGACCTTGAGCTTGCCCATCATCACCCCGGTCATCGGGTTCAGCTTGCCCTTGAGCAGTTTTTTGAGGTTCTCGGCGCTGAGCCGGATGGTGCAATCGGTGTCGCGATCCTCGGTGCTGGCGCGGTTGTCGGCCAGCACCAGCACGCCGTCGGCGCCGCAGTCGAATTTCAGCGATCCGTCGAATGTCTTGCCGGCGAGGG
>JBFXGQ010000281.1:0-6413 GCA_050177915.1 Pseudodonghicola sp.
CGGTGCTGAACGCGGTCCATGCGATGGCCGCCGATCTGGGGCCCGAGGTCTTCGTGCGCCAGTCCCGCGCGCTGCAGCGTCGCCGCGACCAGCAGAGCACGCTGCGCAAATGCAAGGCGCCGACGCTGATCCTGTGCGGCGCCCACGACCGGCTGACCCCGGTCAAGCGGCACAGCTTCATGGCGGAACTGATGCCCGCCGCCCGGCTTGAGGTGATCGAGTCCGCCGGCCATCTGCCGCCGCTGGAGGCGCCGGAGGCGACCACCGCGGCGCTGCGCGGCTGGCTCACCGCGCGGACGGTGCCGGCAAGCGGGGTCTGAAGCGGCCGACAGGCGCGGCGATATCGGGAGGTGGCAGGCGGGGATGACCGGGCGTGCCGGCCATCCCGCGGTCTGGATCAGCCGGCCGCGGCGTTGGTATTGGCGGTGGCGCTGGGGGTCGGCTTGCGGGCGACGCGGCGCCGTGCCGGTTTGGTGCTGTTGGTGTTCATGAAGTCGATCACCAGCGGGCGGATATTGTCGCGCCACGAGCGGCCGGCGAAGATGCCGTAATGGCCGGCGCCGGGTTCGACATGGCTGGCCTTCATGCTGTCGGGCAGCCCGGTGCACAGCTTCAGCGCCGCGATGCACTGGCCGGGGGCCGAGATGTCGTCATTGGCGCCCTCGACCGTCTTGACCGCGACATTGGTGATCTTGCCGATATCCACCTTGTGGCCGTCGACCACGAACTGGTTCTTGGCGATCTCGCCGTTCTTGAAGATCCGCTCCACCGTCGACAGGTAGAATTCGGCGGTCATGTCCATCACCGCCAGATATTCGTCGTAGAACCGGTTGTGGGCGTCGTGATCCGAGGCGGCGCCGCGCATCTCGCGCTTGATCTGGCCGGAAAACGCCTCGGAATGGCGGTCGGCGTTCATCGACATGAAGGAGGCCAGCTGCAGCAGCCCGGGATAGACCAGCCGGCCGACGCCGGCATAGCGGAAGCCGACGCGCTGGATCATGGTCTCTTCCAGCTGGCCCATGGTGACCCGGCGGCCGAAGTCGGTCACCTCGGTGGGGGTGGCGTCGGGGTCGATCGGGCCGCCGATCAGGGTCAGCGACAGCGGCTGCGCGTCGGGGTCCTGCTCGGCCAGATAGGCGGTGGCGGCCAGCGTCAGCGGCGCCGGCTGGCAGACCGCGATCACATGGGTGTCGGGCCCGAGATGGCGCATGAAGTCGACCAGATAGAGGGTGTAATCCTCGACGTCGAACTTGCCCTCGGAGACCGGGATGTCGCGGGCATTGCGCCAGTCGGTCACGTAAAGCTCGCAATCGGGCAGCAGGCTGGCCACGGTCGACCGCAGCAGGGTGGCGTAATGGCCCGACATCGGCGCCACCAGCAGCACCTTGCGCGGCTGGATGTCGCGGCCGGGCACCTTGAAGTAGATCAGGTCGCCAAAGGCCTTCTCGACCACGGTCTGAACCTCGACCACATGGTCCTTGCCGTCGGCGCAGGTGACGGTCCGGATGCCCCAGTCGGGCTTGACCACCATGCGCTGAAACGTGCGTTCGGTCACCTTGCCCCAGGAGGCCATCCAGTTAAAGAGCGGGTGGGGAATGGTGCTGAACCCGGGATAGGAGGCGATGGATTGAGCTGTGGCGCCCAGCCACTGATTGGCATTGCGGGCGGATTCCATCAGATCATAGGTCATCATGTAGCGCATTCGGGTCTCCTCGGCTTGCGACCAACGCAAATTCGACTAATCGTCGCTTTGCCTCCCGAACGCTGCGACGGTATTCTGCATAGCAGAAAGAGTAGGGGGGATTCGGAGAAATGACAACTGTAGACGATGGCGGCGGCACCGTGTCCGGCGATCACCTGGACCGGCTGACCGAGAACCTCAGCAAAGTCGAATCGCTGTCCAAGCGGCTGATCGAGGTGATGGCACGCAAGCAGGGGCACAACCCCGGTCTGAACGCCCCCGATCAGGAGCTGTTTGCCAAGGCGGCCACCGCCTATTGGGCCGAGGCGCTGCAGAACCCGGCGAAGGTGCTGGAGCATCAGATCGAGTTCTGGGGCCAGTCGGTCAAGCATTTCGCTGAGGCGCAGCAGGCGCTGGCCAAGGGCAAGCTGGCTGCACCCGAGGATCCCGGCCCGCGCGACCGCCGCTTTGCCAACCCGCTGTGGGACAGCCATCCCTATTTCAACTTCATCAAGCAGCAGTATCAGATCAACGCCCGCGCCATCGAACAGGCAGTCGCCGGCGTCGAGGCGATGGACGACAAGGAAAAGCGGCGGCTGAAGTATTTCGCCCAGCAGATCGTCGACATGATGGCGCCGACCAACTATCTGGCGACCAACCCCGACGCGCTGGAGCGCGCGCTGGCGACCGAAGGGCGGTCGCTGGTCGACGGGCTGGAGAACCTGATCAGCGATCTCGAGGCCAACAACGGCGAGCTGGTGGTGCGGTTGGCCGACGAGAAGGCGTTCGAGGTGGGGGGCAATATCGCCACCTCGCCGGGCGATGTGGTCTATCGCAACCGGATGATGGAGCTGATCCAGTACAAGCCGGCGACCGAGACCGTCTATGATACCCCGATCGTGCTGTTCCCGCCCTGGATCAACAAGTTCTACATCCTCGATCTGAAGGCGCAGAACAGCCTGATCAAATGGATCGTCGAACAGGGCTATACCCT
Source organism: Pseudodonghicola sp. (assembly GCA_050177915.1). GTDB lineage: Bacteria > Pseudomonadota > Alphaproteobacteria > Rhodobacterales > Rhodobacteraceae > Pseudodonghicola. The sequence goes on from JBFXGQ010000281.1 coordinate 2,676, forward strand.
GTTCGTGGTGAGCTGGGTGAACCCCGATGCCTCCTATGCCGACATCGGCATGGAGGAATATATCGAGGAAGGGTTCCTGACCGCGATCCGCGAGGTGAAGTCGATCTGCAAGACCGATCAGGTCAACGCGGTGGGCTATTGCATCGCCGGCACCACGCTGGCGCTGACGCTGGCGCTGCTGAAGAAGCGCGGCGACAAATCGGTGAAATCGGCGACCTTCTTCACCGCGCTCACCGATTTCGCCGATCAGGGGGAATTCACCCCCTTCCTGCAGGACGATTTCGTCGACGCGATCGAGGCCGAGGTGGCCGAGACCGGCATCCTGCGGTCGTACATCATGGCGCGCACCTTCTCGTTCCTGCGGTCGAACGACCTGATCTACAGTCCGGCGATCCGCAGCTACATGATGGGCGAGGCGCCGCCGGCCTTCGATCTGCTGTTCTGGAACGGCGACGGCACCAACCTGCCGGGCAAGATGGCGGTGCAGTATCTGCGCGGCCTGTGCCAGCGCAACGACTTCTGCGGCGAGGGGATGGAGCTGCTGGGCGAGCGGTTGCAGGTCAAGGATGTCAGCGTGCCGCTGATGTCGATCACCTGCGAGACCGACCATATCGCCGCCTGGCGCGACTGTTACCGCGGCGTGCAGCAGATGGGGTCGCGGTCGAAGACCTTCATCGTGTCGGAATCCGGCCATGTCGCCGGCATCGTCAACCCGCCCAGCAAGAAGAAGTACGGCCATTACACCAACGAGGACCTGAGCGGCGACGCCGCGGCCTGGATGGCGGCGGCGAAGCTGCACGAAGGCTCGTGGTGGCCGCGCTGGGGCGAGTGGCTGTCGAAGCGGTCGGGCAAGCAGGTTCCGGCCCGCGATACGGGTGATTCGCAGCACCCCAGCCTTTCGCCGGCCCCGGGGACCTATGTGGTGAATAAACCAAACCTCTGATTCCAAGTGCGAATCCCGCGTGTTTCTGCGGCGCAGCGAATTTCCTTGAAATGCTGCGCCGCAGCATGCATATTGTTTGCAGCTGAATTTCAAACGGGATGCTCCCGGGCAGCGCACAAGGATCGAGACAATGGCAAAGACCCAAGATTTCACCGCAATGATGAAAGACATGATGGGCGCATTTCCGGTGGACACCACCGCGATGGAAGACGCCTTCAAGTCCACTGCGGCTCTGAACGAGAAACTGTCGAGCGTGGCGCTGGAAGCCGCAGAGAAGACGTCGGAAATCTCGAACAAGTGGACCAAGGACACCCTGGCCAAGCTGGCCGAGGTCTCCAAGGTCAAGGCTGAGCCGGCCGATTACGCCAAGGCGATGAGCGATTTCGCCTCGGGTGCTGCCGAAGTCGCCGCCGAGAACATGGCCGCCTTTGCCGAGATCGCCAAGAAAGTGCAGATGGACACCGTCGAGCTGCTGATGGCCGCAGGCAAGGACATGACCGAGGATGCCACCGCGGCGATGAAGAAGGCCACCGACGAGGTGACCGCCGCTGCCAAGAAAGCCGCCGCCAAGTAAGGCGAGGCAACAAATTCGCAAGCCTGCACCTCCTCTCCTCCCAACTGGTGCAATTGCGTAGGGCAGGTCGAAAGACCTGCCCTTTTTTCATGCGGCGCGCCGGGCGGTTCCGGCGATCTTGCCGGCGGGGGTGAAAAATGCTGCACTGCAGCAATTATCCCCCTTGAAATGCTGCGATGCAGCATTCATATTGATGTTAGCAACACAGGGTAGGCTTTCCGGACCGGACGATCCCGCCATACCCGCAACCCGCAAGGACCTGGACGATGACCAACCCCAAAGATTTCGCCGACACCATGAAAGACCTGATGAGCAACTCCTTCCCGGTCGACATGACCGGCATGGAAGATGCCTTCAAGACCTCGGCCGCGCTGAACGAGAAGCTGTCGAACGTGGCGCTGGAAGCTGCCGGCAAGACCGCCGAGATTTCCAACAAATGGGCCAAGGACACGCTGACCAAGCTGAACGAGATGTCCCGCGCCAAGGCCGAGCCGGCCGATTATGCCAAGGCGATGAGCGATTTCGCCTCTGCCTCGGCCGAAGCCGCCGCCGAGAACATGGCCGCCTTCGCCGAGATCGCCAAGAAGGTGCAGATGGACACTGTCGAACTGATGATGGCGGCCGGCAAGGACATGACCGAAGACGCCAGCGCGGCGATGAAGAAAGCCACCGACGGCGTCACCGCCGCAGCCAAGAAGGCGGCCACCACCGCCGCCAAGACGACCCGCGCGAAATAAGCCGGGCGGCCCCGGAATTCGGGGGCGGAACAGAGCGGGCGGGCCCCAAAGGCCCGCCCTTTCTTTTTGTTCTGCGCTCGCATAGTGTTTTCTGCAACGCATCGTATCTGTGGAGGGCGAGACGTGGCCGAAGACCAGAAACCCCTGCTGATCAAGCGGTATGCGAGCCGGAGGCTCTATAATACCGAGACCAGCGATTACGTCACGCTGGAGGATATCGCCGGGTTCATCCGAGAGGGCCGCGAGGTTCAGATCGTCGATCTGAAAACGGGCGACGATCTGACCCGGCAATATCTGCTCCAGATCATCGCCGAACACGAAAGCCGCGGCGAAAACGTCCTGCCGGTGAATGTGCTGAACGACCTGGTGCGCAGCTACATGGTGCCGGGCGGGGGGATGATGCCGCAATTCCTGCAAAGCTCGTTCGAGATGCTGCGCGAGAGCCAGTCGAAGATGATGGAAAACATGAGCGCCATCAATCCGATGGCCAAGATCCCCGGGTTCGAGGCGATGAAGGCGCAGCAGGAGGCCTTTCTCAAGGCGATGACCGGCGGGCTGTCGGGCGGCTGGTCCGGCCCTGAGCGCGAGGCCGAGGCGAGCGCCGGCAGCAACGAGGGGTCCGAGGATCTGGATGCGATCAAGCGGCAGCTGGCGGATCTGCAGGAAAAGCTTTCGAAATTGAAATAAGCGCCCTGAAATAGGCGCGGGCGCCGCAAATCCGTTCCGAAAACCGCAATTCGGTTTTCGGAATGTTTTTGTGAAAACCGGGGCCTGAAATCGAAACCAGCGCCACTGTCGCGGTTTCAGCCGTATTGAATGGGGCTGCGGAAACGCGGCTCCTCCAGCCATTCGAAATAGGATTTCCGCAGCGCCAGCGCCACCGGGCCGGGGGCGTCGTTGGAAAAGCTGTGCTCATCCACCCGCGCGACCGGGATCACCCCGCCGCCCGAGGAGGACAGGAACACCTCGTCGGCCTGCAGGAACTCCTCCAGCGGCAGCGGCCGGGTCTCGACCGTCAGCCCCTGCGCCCGGGCAATCTCGATCACCGTCTGGCGGGTGATGCCGTGCAGCACCCCGTGATCCGAGGTCACCACCCGGTCGCCGACGACCGCGAAGGCGTTGAAGCCGGGCCCTTCGGTCACATGGCCCGCGTGATCCAGCAGCAGCGTGGTCTCATAGCCGCGCTCCTTGGCCTCGAAGAGGCCGGAGGTGAAATCGCCCCAGTGGTAATTCTTGACCTTCGGATCGACGCTGTCGCGCGGGATGCGGCGTACCGATTTGGCGATCCAGACCGAGGTGCCGCGCGCCGCCAGCTCGGGCCTGACGATATGCACGTAGGGCACGCACCAGGCGTAGAAGTGGTTCTCGCAATCGCGCGGATCGCGGCTGCCGGGCACCGGGTTGCGGCCGCGCGCCGCGACCATGGCGACATAGGCCTCCCTGAGCCCCGAGGCGCCGACCATCGCGTGCAGCGCGGCGCGGAT
>JBFXGQ010000282.1:0-6344 GCA_050177915.1 Pseudodonghicola sp.
CGCAGCTGGGCGCGGGTGCTGGCGGCACTGACCAAATCGGCCAGAGTCAAAGGGCGGAAAAATCGCACGGCGCGTCCCCCGGGGCGCGCCGTTTGCGTTTTCCGGCGGTTCAACTGCGGTCGACAGGCATCTGGAAAGACGCGAAAAACCCGCTCAGCGCAGGGTCGCCATGCGGATCAGCTTGGCCGCCAGCAGCAACCAGGGCGCGGCGTGCAGGCACAGATCGAAGATGTCGATCGGCCGGCGCAGATCGCCCGCCGCCAGCATCTTGAGCTTTTCCCAGATATGCGGCTCGGGGACGAACGGGGCAAGCCCCAGCGTCAGCGCGGCCAGCAGAAGGATTTGCCAGGAAATCTGATCCAGAAATGCGCCCATCGGCCTCACCTGCGATCTGAGGGGAACATCACCTCCCGGGAGGCGGGTCGAAAGTGGCGCGGTTGACGGGGCTCGAACCCGCGACCCCCGGCGTGACAGGCCGGTACTCTAACCAACTGAGCTACAACCGCGCATTTGTCTTTCGACGTGGTCCGATTGCCCCCGGACCGGGGTTTGGCAGCGATGGCGCGGTTGACGGGGCTCGAACCCGCGACCCCCGGCGTGACAGGCCGGTACTCTAACCAACTGAGCTACAACCGCTCGCTGCTGCCCGGGTCGCCCCGGAACGTTGCGCTGTATTATGGCCCCGCCCCTGCCCCGTCAAGCGGGGTTTGCGCATTTTTTCCGGATTTTTCCGAGCCCCCCTGCGCTGCCCCCGATGCGGCTTCCAGCATGGCCCGCAAATGCAGGAAAACCGCCGCCCCGGCCGCCTGTCGGCGCCGGAACGGCGGAGCATCGGGGCAGCGCCCCGAAACCGCGGCGGGCCATCCCTGCCCGCCGCCGGCATTGGCGGATCAGCCCAGATCGTAGCCGTCGGGCAGATAGATCCAGTCGGTATTGCCGGCGTCGATGCTGTCCAGCCCCTCCAGATAGAGGCCGCGGTCGGCCACGCCGTCGCCGTTCACGTCGATGCTGACAAAACCGTTCTCCATGCGGATCTGATAGACGCCGCGCTCGATGCTGAAGGCGTCGTCGCCGATATAGCGGACCTCCTCGGCGCGCTTGAACAGCAGGATCTGGTCCGTGGACAGGTCCAGCATGTCGCCCTCGGCCAGGTTGAAGTCGGTGACCTTGGTCGACACCTCGTTGTCGCCGCGCCAGGCGCCGGGCTGGAATCGGTCGGCGCCCTTGCCACCGGTCCAGACGTTGTTGCCGAAAGTGTCGCTGTCGAAGATGTCCCTGCCGGCGCCGCCCCTGGCGACGTCAGAGCCGTTGCGGCCGGAGAGGACATCATTGCCCCGGCCGCCGATCAGCACGTCATTGCCGATATGGCCGTCGAGATAGTCCTTGCCGTCGCCGCCGAAGATCCGGTCGCGGCCGCTGGCGCCGGTGATCCAATCGTCGCCGTCGCCGCCATAGAGGACGTCGCGGCCGTTGCTGCCCAGCATGTAGTCGTCATCGTCGGTCAGGGTGCCGACGACGCCGGTGGACACCAGGCTGAGCCACAGTTGCGACGAGCCCTGGACATTGATCAGGCTGGAGATGTCGACGCCGGAGTTGACCTCGACCTCGACCATGGTGGTGCCGTCGAGGGAAAAGCTGACGCCGGTGACGGTGCCGGTCCATTTGCCGCCCACCTTGTGGAACTCGCCCTCAAGCGTCATGCCGACGTCGAGGCTGAAGTCGGACTGGCCGGGCAACGGCTGGGTATAGCTGTTGAAGACCTCGATCGCGCCGGCGCTGCCGCCGGCCGGCAGCGCGTCGGCCCAGGCATCGTGGTCGAACAGCAGCCGGCCATGGGTGAAGTTGAACAGCACGTTCTCGGACGGATCGTCATAGGGAAGGAATTTGGTGATCTGGGATTGGGTCATCTTGAACCTTGGAAAGCGAGAAAGTTGAAAACGGGCGCCGGCAGACGCTGAACTGATGTCGCCGGGCGGTCGCAATCGACCGGCCCGGCCAGCGTCCCATGCAGTTTATGAGACACAAGTCTCATATGTCACGGACGCGGCGGGTCGTCAACCGGCCAGTAAAGGCTCATCATCAGAAATCGCGCGGGCCCGGCCTCGCCGCGCTCCGGCCCGGACAGGCGGCCAGCTTGCGACAGCGCAGCGCCTCTCGGCCGAACCGCATCAAACGCGCTGCGCCCGCCGGTCGGGTCGGACCGGCGGGCGCGCCGCTTGCAGCCGTGGTGGCGGCTCTATTTGCCCGGCAACGGGATGAATTCGGCGTTATCCGTCGGCGGCAGCCGGAACCGGCCATGCGCCCAGTCGCCGGCGCGCCAGGCCTCCTTGGCGGCCTCGATCTTCTCCTTCGAGGAGGCGACGAAGTTCCACCAGATATGGCGCGGCCCGCCCAGGGTGGCGCCGCCCAGCAGCATCACCCGCGCCCCCTGCGGCCCCGCCTTCAGGCTGAGCCGGTCGCCGGGGCGGAACACCATCATCCGGCCGGCCTCGAACCGCTCGCCGGCGATCTCGACCGAACCCTGCAGCACATAGGCACCGCGGTCCTCGTGATCGTCGGGCAAGGGAATCGCCGCGCCGGGCTCAAGCGCCGCATCGGCGTAGAACATCTCGGACGGGGTTTCGACCGGCGCCCGCTCGCCCCAGGCATGGCCGAGGATCAGGCGTACCTCTTTGCCCTCGCCCTGCAGCAGCGGCAGGCTGTCCTTCGGCGCATGGACGAAGTCCGGCGCCATCTCCTCCTTCGCCTCGGGCAGGGCGATCCAGGTCTGGATGCCCTGCAGCGCATAGGGCGCCGTCAGCATGTCGCCATCGACCCGTTCGGAATGGGTGACGCCATGGCCGGCGGTCATCAGGTTCACCGCCCCCGGTTCGATCCACTGGTCGGTGCCCAGCGAATCGCGGTGGTGGAACTTGCCCCTGAACAGATAGGTGACGGTGGCCAGCCCGATATGCGGATGCGGCCGGATGTCGATGCCCTGCCCGGTCAGGAACTCGGCCGGGCCCATCTGGTCGAAGAAGATGAAGGGGCCGACCATCTGCCGCCGCGGCGCCGGCAGCGCGCGGCGCACCTCGAAATCGCCCAGATCGCGGGCGCGCGGCACGATGACGGTCTCGATGGCATCCACCGCGTCGCCGGTCGGGCAATGCGGGTCGAGGGCGGGGTTCCAGCTCATCTTCTGTCCTCCTGTTCGGGATGCAAGCAATCTACGCCTGCGCGCTCACGCAACAAACAGAAAAGATTCGACAGCCATTGTGCATGGTCGCACAGTCAAGGCCGATCCGCTTCCAGCCGGTCGATCAGCGCCGGCAGATCGGCCACCGTGTCGACGACGTGATCCGCCCCCGCCGCCCGCAGCAGCGCGGCGGCATGGTCCCGCAACGTGGCGATCTCGGCCTCGGGCAGCGCCGCCAGGTCCTCCGGCGCGCGGCCCACCGCATTTCCCGACAGCGCCACGCCGACGGTGACACAGCCCGCCGCCACCCCCTCGGCAATGCCCGGTTCGGTATCGTCGATCTTGAGCACGGCGGCCGGCGGGTAGACCCCCAGATCGACGAAGCATTTGTACATGCCCAGCGGGCCGGGCCGGGTCTCCGGCAGATCGTCGGAACAGACCAGATTGTCGGGACGATAGCCCTGCGCGGCCGCCGCCGGCAGCACCCGGCGCATGATCGAGCGGGTATAGCCGGTGGTGGAGCCGATCTTCATCCCCCGCGCCCGCAGGTTTTCGACCATCTCCAGCGCGCCGGGCACCAGCGTGGCGTAATCCGCCGCCACCGCCTCGTTCATCGGCACGAAGATCTCATAGACCCGGGCCGCGTCCGCCTCGCCCGGGGCATGGCCATAGCGGTCCTGCCATTGCGCCGCGATCCCGGGCATCGCCAGCATGGCGCGGATATGGTCCAGCTTGGCCGAGCCCATCGGGCCCCGCGCCTGCGCCATGGTGGCGGCAATGCCGCATTCGGCGAAGGCCCGCACGAAGGCCCCCATCGGCGCGAAGGAGCCGAAATCGACCATGGTGCCGGCCCAGTCGAAGACCGCGGCCTTGAAACGGGGCATCCGGGCGCCCTCCCCCTCTGTGAGATCCTGACCGGAGCGAGGCAGCCCGCGCCGCCGCTGTCAAGCCGCCGCGGCAGGCGACCCCGGTTTCTTTCGCCCCGCCGCGATGCCATCGCTTGCGCCTGCAGACCGCGGCCGCATATGCCGCCCCCCTCCCGACGCCCGGACTTGACACCGTGCCGGCACCGCGGCCATGTCGCGCGACACAACCGGGGCCGGGCATGCGCGTCGACGATATCCACCACCTCCTCCGCACCGCGGCCGCGCGGCGTCAGGCGCGCTGCGATCAACGATCCCCGGTGCATCATGGCTGACTCGCCCTACCAGGCGCCGGGCTTCTACGACAAGGCGATCGCCAGTGGCCGCCACCGCGACATCGTCGGCGGCCGCTGGGACGAGACCGGCCGCGCCCAGATGGCCGCCCTGACCCAGGCCGGCCTGCTGCCGCATCACCATCTGCTCGACATCGGGGCCGGGTCGCTGCGGCTCGGCTGCAAGGCCGTCGGCTATCTGGAACCGGGCCATTACTGGGCCACTGACCTGTCGCGCGAGCTGATGCTGGCCGGCCGCGCCGCCGAACTGCAGGAGCCGGCGCGGCTCGATCCCCGGCAGCTGGTGCAGGACGCGAATTTCGACTTTCCCGGCATCCCCGCGACGATCACCCATGCCATCGCCTTTGCGGTGTTCCCGCACCTGCCGCTGGCGGCGCTGCAGCGCGCGCTGGAGAACCTGCACCGGTTCCCGCGGCTGGAGTGCTTTCTGTTCACGGTCTTCCTGGCGCCCGACGCGGCGGCGGCGGCGCAGCCCTACCGGCAAAGAGACGGGGTGGTCACGCACCGGCACCGGGTGCCCTATCACCAGCTGCCGGAAGAGATCGACCGGCTGGCGGACCAGACCCGGTGGCGGCTGACCCGCCACGACAGGCTGCTGCCGCGCGGCCAGATCCTGTTCACCGGCGCGCCTGCGCCCTGACCTGCCCCGGTGGCGGGCCGGCAGCCCTATGGACTTTGGGCAACAGCGCCGGACCATTGCCGCATGACGTAATCACATCACAAATACATAAGTCTAATACTGTCACTCGACGTTCGAGAAACCGGTTTGATGATAACGATGTCCCATCCCTTGCTTCGTTTCACCGCAAGACACCGGTTCTCTCGATTTCTCCGCCCGGTTCAGCGTCAGATTCTCGGCCTGCCCTTCCCGCCCCGTGCCCGGGTCCGCATCCTGATCTACCATCACGCCGACCCGATCTGCTGGTCGCAGATCTATCCGTTCTTCCGCACGGCCGACAGCCTGGAGACAGGCTTCGGGGCGCATGTGCGCGCGCTGCCGGTCCAGGACTTCCTGACCCAGGCGCCCGGCCCCGAAGCCGATGTCGTTCTGGTGCAACCCTGGCTCTCCGAGACCTCAGAGACGATTGAAACCGCCTTCGCCCGCTATCGGGACCGTCATCCCGGGGCACGGCTGGTGTTTCTGGACGCCTATGCCCAATGCGATCTGCGCTACGGCCGCGCCGTCGCGCCCTATGTCGACCTCTATCAGCGCAAGGCCTTGTTCCGCGACCGGTCGCAGTTCCTGCGGCCCTTCGCCGGCGATACCAACCTGACCGACTATTACGGCGGGCTCTATGGCATCCCCGCCGCGCCCGTCGACTGGCATGTGCCGCCGGCGCTGCTGGACCGGCTCAGGCTCGTGCCGAACTTCCTGACGGCGGATTATCTCGCCGAAGGCTTCCTCGGGCCGGAGCCCGAGTTCGACGACCGGCCGATCGATCTGCACGCCCGTGTCGCCACCAAGGGCACGCCCTGGTATGCGGCGATGCGCAGCGCGGCGAGCGCGGCGGCGCAACGGCTCGAGGGCATCACCCGGACCCCGACCGATCGGCTGTCGCGTCGGCAGTTTCTGGACGAAATGCGCCAATCCCGGCTGTGCTGGAGCCCTTTCGGCTATGGCGAGCTGTGCTGGCGCGACCTTGAGGCCTTTATGACCGGCGCGGTGCTGGTGAAACCGGACATGAGCCACCTGGAAACCCTGCCGGATCTCTATCGCCCGGGCGAGACCTATCTGCCGGTGAAATGGGATTTCTCCGATCTGGAGACGGTGGTGCGCCGGGCGCTCGCGGACCCGGAGGCGCAACGCCGGATCGCCCGGACCGCCTTCGCGGCGGCGCGGCGCTATCTGACCGAAGGATGCTTCGTGACGGACACCGGCCGCGACCTCGGCCTCGACACCTGACCCGCCGCTCGGCCGGCCCCAGCGGCGACCGGCAACGCCGGCCGATCCGC
>JBFXGQ010000283.1:0-6306 GCA_050177915.1 Pseudodonghicola sp.
GACCTTTCTGCATGGCGCCGCGGTGACCATCCACAAGGCGCAGGGCAGCCAGTGGCCGACCGTGCAGGTCTTTGCCCCCGATCTCTACGCTGCCGCCCGCATGGGCCGGGTCGAAGCCGGCCAGCCGCTGTGGAAGCGGCTCGCCTATGTGGCGATCACCCGGGCGCAGGAGCGGCTGATCTGGGTGGTGCGCAACCGGCTGTCGAAACCGACGCACCCGCTCAGGGTGGACGATCTGCGCGCCGTCTCGGCGGCGACGCTGGAACTGCAGGCGGAGGAGCTATGAAGACCATCCTGATCACCGGCGCCAGCTCGGGCATCGGCCGGGCCACGGCCGAGCTGTTCCTGGACCAAGGCTGGACCGTCGGCCTGCTGGCCCGCCGCGCCGGGCAGCTGGAGCAGATCGCCGCCGGCCGTGCCGCCGCGATCCCGCTGACGGCCGACGTCACCGACCCGCAGGCGGTGGAGGCCGCCTTTGCCCGCTTCATCGCCCGCGCCGGGCGGCTCGACGTGCTCTTCAACAACGCCGGCATCTTCACCCCGGCCGGTACCATCGACGAGATCGCGCTCGACGACTGGTATGCCTCGGTCAACGTGAACCTCAACGGCATGTTCCTGGCCGCCCGCGCCGCCTTTGCCGCGATGCGGGCGCAGGCGCCGCAGGGCGGCCGCATCATCAACAACGGCTCGATCGCCGCCCATGTGCCGCGGCCGCAGTCTGTGCCCTATGCGGCGACCAAACATGCGATCACCGGGCTCACCCGCAGCCTGTCGCTGGACGGGCGCCCCTTCGACATCGCCTGCGGCCAGATCGACATCGGCAATGCCCGCACGCCGATGGTCGAGGGGCTGATCGCCCGGCAGCAGGCCGACCACCCCGAGGCGCCGCCCACCGAGACCATGGCGGTCGAGGATGCGGCGAAATCGGTGCTGCATATGGCCAGCCTGCCGCTGGAGGCCAATGTGCAGTTCATGACGGTGATGGCGACCAAGATGCCCTATATCGGCCGCGGCTGACCCCTGGGCCCCGAGCCTGGCGCCGGCTTTCATCTTGGCCCAAATACCTCCGCCGGAGGCGCCCGCCCGCGCCGCCGCCAGACTTCAGCGGTTGCGCAGCAGCGTGAAGACGGCCGAGGCGCTCCAGCCGGCGATGATGGCGATGGCCAGCGACAGCAGCCCGTAGAGGATCGGCTGCTGCCGCGACAGCACATAGAGCCAGCGTTCCAGCCCGACCTTGCGCACGTTGATCGTGGTCTCGTATTGCGACACGACGGCGCCGTTGCGGGTCAGGAAGATGCGGGTGGAATATGCGCCCTCGGTCAGATTGGCCGGCATGTCGATCGAGGTGCGGAACAGCGTCTGCTGGTCCAACACCACCTGACCCTCCAGCTGCTGATACAGGCCCTCCTCCCCGCGGATGCGGATCAGCGCCTCGGTGAAATGGGCGGCATCCTTGATCTGCGGCGGCGCGCCGACCGAGCGGATGGCACGGCCGATGCTGATCTTGTGGCGCAGGTCCTCGGTGTCCGACAGCACCTGCTGCAACGGTCCGGTGCTGGCCACCGCATAGAAGGAGGGGGCGGAATCCACCTCGACCGCGTCGGTATTGACCCAGATGCCCAGACGATGCGCCTTGCGGCGCACCAGAACCGGATGCGACGGGCCGGCGACGGTGATGACGATCTCCAGCGGCTCCGCCGGGATCGGCGCCTCGCGTTTCACCGCGCCGAAGATCAGGATCTCCGATCCGTCGAAACTGGTGGTGATCGACACCCGGTCGGTGGACAGACCCAGCACGACCTCTTCGGCGGCGGCGGGCAGCGCGGCGAGCAGCATCAGCACGAGCGTTGCCAGCAGGCGCCGTATCGCCCGGCGTGCGCCGGCGGCCGCGGTCGGAGAGGGGGCAGGGGAGGCGGCGATCGGCATGGCGCTGTCTAGCGCCGGCCGCCGGCGCCGATCAATGGCCACTTCCGGGCCGCGATGCGCCGCGACTGGCGCCATCTCACTGCCTCCCGAGGTCGGACAGGTTGTAGAGCTCGGCCGGTTCGATCACCAGCTCCAGCGCCAGCTTGCCGCAGACCGCCAGCACCAGCGCCGCCAGCAGCACGCGCAGCTGCTCGGCCTTCAGCTTGAGCCCGATCTGGGTGCCGATCTGCGCCCCGATCACGCCGCCGAGGATCAGATAGACCGCCAGCACGATATCCACGGTCTGGTTGGTGGTGGCGTGCAGCATGGTGGTGAAGGCGGTGACGAAGATGATCTGGAACAGCGAGGTGCCCACCACCACCTTGGTCGGCATCCCCAGCAGATAGATCATCGCCGGCACCATGATGAAACCGCCGCCGACCCCCATGATCGCCGACAGCACGCCGACCGCCAGCCCGACCAGCACCGGCGGGATCACCGACATGTATTGGCCCGAGGTGCGGAAGCGCATCTTGAAGGGCAGCGCGTGCATCAGGTTGCGCGATCGACGCCGTGCCGGCTTGGCGCCGCCGGCCTTGCGCGCCTTGCGCAGGGCATTCAGGCTCTCGACGAACATCAGCGCGCCGATCACGCCCAGGAAGGCGACGTAGCACAGCCGCACCAGCAAATCGACCTGGCCCAGGCTTTTCAGGTAGTTGAAGACGAAGACCCCGAGGGCGGAGCCGATCAGGCCGCCGGCCAGCAGCACGCTTCCCATCGTCAGATCGACCGTGCGCCTTCGGAAATGCGCCAGCACCGCCGAGAAGGAGGAAGCGACGATCTGGTTGGCCCCGGTCGCCACCGCCACCGCCGGCGGCACGCCGACGAAGAACAGCAGCGGCGTGATCAGGAAGCCGCCGCCGACGCCGAACATGCCCGAAAGGATACCCACGATGCCGCCCAGTCCCAAAAGCAGGAACGCATTCACGGAGACTTCGGCGACCGGAAGGTAGGTTTGCATGGGAATTTGTTAGGACTGCGCTGACGCCCAGTCAATTCACAAACCCGCCGCGCCGGATGGGCGCGGCGGGGTGATGCGGATTTGCCTACCGCTCCTTCACATAGGGTTCGCCGCCGGCGCGCGGCGGGATCGCCTTGCCGACGAAGCCGGCCAGGATCACCACGGTCAGGATATAGGGCAGGGCGTCCATCGCCTGCACCGGGATCACCACGCCGCCGATGTCCAGATTCTGATAGCGCAGCGCCACCGCCTGCAGAAAGCCGAACAGCAGGCAGGCCCACATCGCATGCCAGGGCCGCCATTTGGCGAAGATCAACGCCGCCAGCGCGATATAGCCGCGCCCGGCGGTCATGTCCTTGACGAAGCCCGCCTGCAGCGCGGTGGCCAGATAGGCGCCGGCCACGCCGCAGAGCAGCCCGCAGATGGCGACGGCGGCAAAGCGCAGCCCGACGACCGAGACGCCGGCGGTGTCGACCGCGGCGGGGTTCTCGCCCACCGCGCGCAGCCGCAGGCCGAAGCGGGTGCGGTAGAGCAGCCACCAGCTGGCCGGCACGGCGAGGAAGGCGACATAGACCAGGATCGGGTGGCCCGAGAGCAGCTCGGCATAGATCGGACCCAGCACCGGGACGGCGGACAGCGTCTCGGCCAGCGGCAGGGTGATCGGGGTGAACCGGCCGCCGCTGATCAGCGATGGCGTGCGGCCGCCCTGCTGGAACCAGTCCTGCGCGATCAGCACCGTCATCCCGGCGGCGAGGAAGTTGATCGCCACGCCCGAGATCAGCTGATTGCCGCGGAAGGTGATCGAGGCGAGCCCGTGCAGCCCGGCCAGCACCATCGAGGCGGCGATCCCCGCCAGCAGTCCCAGCCAGACCGAGCCAGTGGCGGCGGCGACCGCGGCCGAGAAGAAGGCTGCCATCAGCATCTTGCCCTCAAGCCCGATGTCGAAGATCCCCGCACGTTCCGAAAACAGCCCGGCGAGGCAGGCCAGCAGCAGCGGCGTCGACAGGCGGACGGTGCTGTCGAACACCTGGATCAGCGTCAGGAAATCCATCACGCGCGCCCCTTCCTGAGGCTCAGGAACAGTTTCTCCAGCGGCATCCGCACCATGTTGTCGAGCGCCCCGGTGAAGAGGATCACCAAGGCCTGGATCACCACGATCAGCTCGCGCGGGATCGAGGTCCAGAGCGCCAGCTCGGCGCCGCCCTGATAGAGAAAGCCGAAGAGGATGGCGGCGAGGAACACGCCGAACGGGTGGCTGCGGCCCATCAGCGCCACCGCGATACCGATGAAGCCGGCGCCCTCGGTGGCGTTCAGCACCAGCCGCTCGGCCTCGCCCATCACGTTGTTGATGGCCATGCATCCGGCGAGGCCGCCGGAGATCAGCATGGCGATCATGGTGATCTTCACCGGCGAGATGCCGGCATAGAGCGCGCCGGTCTCGGAATGGCCATAGGCGCGGATCTCATACCCCAGCCGGGTGCGCCAGATCAGCAGCCAGACGAGGATGCAGGCGGCGACGGCCACCAGAAGGCTGACATTGGCGGGCGCGGCCTTGGAAAAGCCGATGCCGATGGGCGCCAGCAGCTCATGCAGGGTGGGCAGATGCACCGCCCCGGGAAACCGCGCGGTGGCCGGGTCCATCGCCCCCTTGGGCCGCATCAGGTTGACCAGCAGGTAGTTCAGCACCGCCGAGGCAATGAAGTTGAACATGATGGTGGTGATCACGATATGGCTGCCGCGCTTGGCCTGCAGCCAGGCCGGGATCGCCGCCCAGGCGGCGCCGAACAGGGCCGCCAGCGCGGTGGCCCCCAGCAGTGCCAGCGTCCAATGCGGCCAGGGGATATAGAGGCAGGCCAGCGCGACACCGAGGCCCCCCAGCATCGCCTGCCCCTCGCCGCCGATGTTGAACAGCCGGGCGTGGAAGGCGACGGCGACGGCCAGCCCGGTGAACATGAAATTGGTGGCGTAATAGAGCGTATAGCCCCAGCCATAGGTCGATCCCAGCGCGCCGGAGATCATCATCTTGACGGCGGCCACCGGATCCTCGCCGATGCCGAGGATCACCAGCGCCGAGAGGATCGCGGCGAGGATCAGGCTGATCAGCGGGATCAGCACCACATCGGCCCATTTGGGCATCTTGTCCATCAGGAGGCCCCTCCGAAAGAAGGGGCTACGGCAGGACCTTCAAAAGTCCGACAAGGCCCAGAATGAAACCGGACCCCACCACGAGCGGATAGAGCGCGCGCTCGCGTTCCAGTTTCCGGATCTCCGAAAAGCACTTCTGCGTTTCGGCGCTGATCTTGCTGATCTCGGCTCTCAGCTTTTCGAGCTCCAGCTCCTCCCGGATCGACATCGGAACTCAGAGGAGACTGGGCAGAAAAGACGCGACCACGACTGCGCCGAGCGCAATCACAGCCCCCAAAAGGAAGAGGCCGATGGCGCGCTTGGTTTCCGTGCCACTCTCGATGTCCTGCCGCAGCCGCTTCAGCATCGCCTGTTCGGTGCGAAGGCGTTCGAGTTCCGCCTCCATCCGGGCGGCAGAAAGGGCCCTCTCTTCCTCTTTCAGGAAGTCTACGTCGTGCGTCGTGGCTACGGACATTTCGGCCCCCGTTACAAAAAAGAAGGGTCATCTCATCGTCCAAATATAGTGGCATGTCGTGGGTTCAGCAAATCCTAACAACTATGCCGCCTCCCCCGACACGCCGGCCATCAGCAGGCCCAGTTCGGTCTCGTCGGTCCGGTCGGGCAGGCGTTCGCCCATGATGCGGCCGTCGAACATCACCGCGATGCGGTCCGACAGCGACAGGATTTCGTCCAGCTCGACGCTGACCAGCAGGATCGCGGCGCCCTGGTCGCGCAGTGCCACGATCTGCTTGTGAATGAACTCGATCGCGCCGATATCGACGCCACGGGTCGGTTGGCCGACCAGCAGCAGGGCGGGGTTGCGCTCGATCTCTCGCGCCACCACGATCTTTTGCTGATTGCCGCCGGAGAAATTCTTGGCCGTCAGCCAGGGATCGGGCGGGCGGACGTCGAATTTCGCCATCTTCGCCTGGGTGTCGCGGATCAGTGCGGCGTTGTCCATCAGCAGCGCGTTGCGCTGATACGCCGGGTCGTGGTGATAGCCGAAGGCGACGTTTTCCCAGGCGTGGAACTCCATGATCAGCCCTTCGCGCTGGCGATCCTCGGGCACATGGGCGACACCCGCCCGCCGCCGCGCCCGCCCGTCCGAGCCGGCGCCCGTCAGCGCCAGCGGCGCCCCGTTCAGCAGCACGGTGCCGGCGCCGGGACGCATGCCGCCCAGCACCTCCAGCAGCTCGGACTGGCCGTTGCCGGCGACCCCGGCGATGCCCAGGATCTCGCCGCGCGCAGGCTCAGGT
>JBFXGQ010000284.1:0-6298 GCA_050177915.1 Pseudodonghicola sp.
CGTGCCAGTGTTTTCGCTCGCGGCCGGCGATCTACCGGCCACATCAGTCAGCGCGCTCAGGCCGCGTGCGACATCCTTGAGAGATGCTTTCGCATCCTCGTAGTCCCGTACCACATAGTCGGGGCCGCCGTGGCGATGCAGGAAATACCGCGCGATCGAGATCGCCCAGGGCAGCACCTGGTCAGGGATGACCGTCAGGGGCAGGTCATATTTGACGCCCACATAGCCGTTGATCGTGTTGTCGGCGTGCGTCAGCGCCGCGGCGACAACCTCGGGGTCCGGGGTGCCGTCCCCGTCCCGATCGGCGACGTCCAGGATTTCGGCCTCTCCGGCGCGCTGGATCAAATCGTCGAGGGTCGCATAGGTCACGGCTGACCTCCTTCAAGCGCCCAGGCCGCATCGACCTGGGTTTCGAAGGGGGCGACATCGTGATCGTGCCGCATGGCGCAGGCGTAACCGCGGGCAAAGATGTCCTTTGCCGGCAGCGAGGCCAGCGCCTTCAGCTCCACACGCGCCGGCTTGAATACCGACCTGTTCACCGCCATGAAGCCCTGCTCGATGGCAGTGCGCCCGACCTGCAACCAGCGCTTGTCGGTCTCGGGATCGGCGGCGAGCTGATCGAGCAGACGCAGCACATGCTCTTCCAGCTCCTTCGCGCGATTGACCTTGGCGACCGCGTCATCCGACTGCGGGCGATATCCGGATACGGGGAGGCCGTTGTGCTGCATCATGTCAGGTCTCGTTGCTGCTGGAGGGTGTGCCCGGGCCGAGATGGGCGATCCCGGCCCGGGCGAGGAAGGGGCTCAGCCCTTCGGGGCCGGTTTGGGGCGTTTCGCCCCATTGGTTGCCGTCGCCTTGGGCTGACCGCCGGCCTGTTCCCGGGAGGTGTTGGTCTCGACGGCCTCGATCTGCGCCTGGAGCTCCAGTACGCGATCCTGCAGGAGGTCGCGCTGCGCCTCTGCCTCGGCGGCCCGCGCATTTGCTTCGTCGCGCGCCAGCGTGAGCTCGGTCACCGCCTGATCGACCGCCGCTTCGACAATTGCCTCGGCGATTTCCTTCGCTTTGGACTGCACGGCCTGGTCGAAGAGCGCGGGGCCGACCTCGCTTTCCGCGGCCGCCGGAACACTGTCACCTTCCAGCACCCCGGCGGCGCGCAGGTCATCGACACCGCGCTGGTCGACATCGACGGTTTCACCGGCCTTGCGCCATTTCCCGGCCACCTTGGCGGGACCGGAGAGGCGAACGTTGAGTTTCTGATTACCCATGACTGCCCCCGTTATGCCGCCGCGGCGCCGGCGTTCTGGAACAGGAACCCGCCCTCGGCACCGGTCAGATAGACCCGACGCTCGGACTTGATTGGGTAGATCCAGCTGTCGTTCTCGCGCACGACATAGGGGGTCTCGACCTGGGGATAGCCGCTGAGCTCGTAGGTGTAGCCGTAGGACGGCACCTGGTAGGTGTTCCCGGTCTCCGGCACGTAGGACAGGATCGCGTCATCCCCCCAGACATCGGTCGCGAGCTCGTCATCCGTGGCCGTCTCGGGCAACCACACGGCCTTGCCGACGTAGACGTTCTTCACGTCGAAATAGGATGCCAGCATGGCGGTGGTGACGCTGTCCGACGAAGTATACTTGAACCGATCGATGATCGACGGATGCTGGGCCAGGGCATTGAATGCCGTCGGCCCCAGCGTGAGGGTGTTGGGATAGCGCCCGATCGACCGGCGGATCGCCTCTTTGCCGGCCTTGATGTCGGCCGCCGGCGTCGAGGTGGACGACGTCCAGCGGTCCGTCGTGGTCAGCGCGACCTTGTGATTGGCGTCGTAGTTCGCTGCCCCGCGAGCGAGCTGCGCCGCCTCGTATTCGTGGCCCAGGTCGATGGCGTCGAGCACCATGGAGACCGCGCCCGCGCCCAGGTCGATGCCGGGGACCGACATGGCTTCCTCCTGGTGCTCGAACGGAACCACGCCTTCCAGGGCATCCTGGATCAGCGAAACCGGATCGGAGGCATAGCCGTACTGGACCCGCTTCTTGTTCGCCCCGGGCGCGCGGCGGGTGTTCAGCTTGCGGAAGCTTTCCTTGCCGAACTTGATGACGCGCATCGACCGGTTCGTGATGGTCACACGCGGGAACAGGAGGTGCGAGATGAACTCGGCATTGCGATAGCCCCGGGCATGGTTCGACAGGATCGGGTCGATCACCGCCGCGGTGCGCTGGTTGAGGGGTTGGTTCATGGTCGGCTCCTCAGCGGATCAGGATTTGGACGAGGGCGCCATCGGCAGCGGCCGTCAGCGCGTGGGCGAAGATGTTGACGTCGGTGCCAACGACCGCCGTTCGGACGCCGCCACCGGTGGCGGTGCAGATCGGGTCACCGACGGCGATGGCACCGACGGCGGTTACCGTCTCGAAGCCAAGCGCGGTGACGCCGATGTCGAGACCCACCTCGGTGGCGGGGTTTTGAGCCACGCCCTTGACCGGGGTGTCGGCGACGGTGATCGGCGCATCGTCAAAGCCGATCAGATCGCCCGCATTGCAGAGCGCCGTCATGATCGCGGTCAGCGTCAGGGTGGAATGGTAGGTGCGCAGCATGTTGAGCTCCTTCAGGAGACGGCCTGGACGGCATCGAGATACGGGGTGCCGGGATGCTCCCGGATGTAGGCCTTGGCCTTCGCGTCGAGCTCAAGGCCGGCCTGATCGACGGGCTTGCCATCGGAGGCGAAGGAGACCGTGGGCGCCCCGGGACCTTGACCGAGGTCGAGCGCACCGAAGGTCACGACCTTCGGCTGCGCGGCGAAGATCTCGCGGATCGCCTGGGCGGTTGCGACCGGCGCCTCACCGGCAGCAAAGCTGACGGTCTGGTCGGCGGGCAGCGCGTCCAGGATCGCAACCACCTTATCCTTCGAGGCGGGCAGCAGCCGACCTTCGCCGATCATCTGCTCCGCAAAGCTGACGTTTTCGTCGTGGGCGATCTTCTGCTCGCGTTCCTTGATGGTGTTCTCGCGCGCGGCGAGAGCCGCTTCGCGCGTGGCGAAGTCGGCGGTGCCTTTGTCGGACACGGCGGTCTCCTTCTTTTTCGCGGGGGGGATTTCTGCCAGTACGACATCGGCGATGGAGTAGCTGGGCAGACGATGGCCGCCGGAACGAATTTCCGCTTCCGAGAGCCATTCGATTTCATAGCTGGGGAGAACCTTGTCGGCCTCTTCCAGTCCGATCTCGCCGATCAGGTAGTCACGGAAGCGCCGAAACAGGCCGGCCGCCCGTTCGAAGCCGGGCTCGCTGAAGCTCGCTTCGAAGGTGACCGCATCCTTGGCGTCGATCGAGAAGGCGACGTTCTTCAGCCCGGACACGGCCGGCGCGGCGGCGCCCAGGAAGCCGATGTGCTTCGGATACCAGGACCCCGGCGTCGGATTGGCCGGGTGATGCGGGTGGAACATCGACAGGCTGACCTTCTTGTACCGGCCCGCTTTCACGGCGGCGGCGAAGGCCGGCTCGATGTCTTTCAGCACCGCGCTGAGCCGGTCGGCGTCATCGTCATATTCGAACCGATCGGCCCAGGCGTAAGCCGGCGCATCCATTGCGGGATGGCCGACCACCACGGGCGCCGGTGCGGTTTCCGGATCATAGCTCTCGGCCAGAGCCTTCAGGTCGGCTGCGGTGTAGGAGAGCTTCGCGCCTTCCATCGAGGTGAAGTCACCGGGACGGAAAACCTCGATCCGGGCAGAGGTGGGATTTGCGGTCTTGGTGGTCATGACGATCCGGGGCCAGAAACTGTGTCTGGTCCCGGTTTGCCATGGCCGCGTCGGCGTCAGGTCCGGACAGGTGTCCGGTCGATGCATCTGCCTGCGTGGCCGCCTTGGGGGCACCATGCGCCGGCCCGAAAAGCTCCGTCAATCCCGCTGTGCGCAAGACCGGGTCCTCGGATCGGCCGCGATATCGCCGGAGAGCCGTTTTGACGGCGGTTTGACGGGGCATGACGCCATGGCGCGCCCGGTTCCACCCGTCACCACCTCAAGGCCGCTCTACGGCGCTCTCCTGAGACCGGCCCTATTCCTGCTGCAGCCAAGCCTCCGCGGCATCCAGGATGTCGCTCTGATCCTCGGCCGACACCCCGAGGAAGGGTCGTGCCGGCATGGTGATCGAATAGGCCGGGATATCGACCTCGGTGATCTCGTTCGCCTCCTTCTTCGACACGAAGGTCCGCCCGACGATGCCGGTCGTCGGATCCTTGTGCCTGTAGATCTTACCCTTCCGCGCGGGGATCTGGATCGTGCCGCCGAACTGGTGGATCGCAGCATGTTTCACAGGCGTGCCGATCGAGGCGCTCTCGGCATCTGATGTCGCGTTCATCGATCCTGCGAGGCTCGACCCAGACTTTCCTTTGCTGTTCGAGCGCAGGATGGTGATCGGCGTTTGCCCCGCCGCCTCGCGCCGCCGGATGGTGGCGCGCTTGAGCTTTTGCCAGGGCCGGCCATCCGGACCGGTTTCGCGGCGGAACCTGTCACGGGTGGTATCCCCCAGCAGCTGCGCGATCACCTTGTAGAAGCCCGCGGTGTCTTCGATCCTCTCCACGATGCCGCGCAGGGCAGCCATCGCGGAAAGGTCATCGGTGGTGATTTCGTATTTGGCGCCTGACATGTGGAAATCTCCTCCGGCATGGACTATGTTCAAGAGGTCGGCAGTCCGAAGAACGGTGCATGTTCCTGGTAGGTCCCCGACGTTGCCGCCGGATCACCCCGGCGGCTTGTTCTTTCTGGACCAGATGAGCTTGCCGCCGCGCCGCAGATTGAGCAGGCGCAGGTCCGGGTTTCCCTTCTTATTCGTCGTCGGATAGGCCGTCTTCGCCTCCCACCACCGGCGCCCCATTTCCATGACCAGCATCAGCCCGGTTTTGCCATCGGTCCGGACATAGCGGCGATCGACAGAGACCGTCTCCTGCCCTGTCTGCCTGTTCCTCTTTCGCGCCAGACCGACCCAAATTTCGTCCGGGTCCATCATTGCCTCGGCCAGCAGCTGCGTCAGGATCGCCCTGTCCCGCTTGCCGACCTTCCAGAGACCGGTGGCCGTCTCGCGGAACAGCTCATCTGAGATCGGCACCTGCGCGCCGGCGACATCGGTCCAGAGCACGGCCTTTCCGATCTCTGCCCCGAATGGCTCCAGGAAGGCCCGGACATAGTCCTCGTCCGGGAGATTGAGCGCGAGCGGTTTTGCCAGGAAGGGTCTGGCCTTCGCGACCAGGTCCGCAATCGGCTCAGGATCGTCGATCCGGACAGCATGACGCCCGTCCGGAACCAGCTCGCCGTCCGCTTCGACCTTCGACGGCACCAGGCCGCGCTCCCAGAGCTTGCCGGGCTGATAGTCCCAGCCATAGCCGACGCCGGCCGGCAGATCGACGCTGACGCCGGTTGCCCGATGGTGGTAACGCCGGGTCATGGCCGGGGCCTGTTCCCCCCAGCGCGGCTGTCGCATCGCCTGCTTCTCGGTCAGAGACCGGACGCCGCAGCTGCACTGCCAATCGTTCGGCGGAAAGTGGACATCCCACCAGGGATCGTCCCAGCGCAACACCAGCCCATCCCAAGAGACGTGCTCGGCCCGCGGCTCCATAGGGACCCGGCTTTCGGCATGGATGTACTGCCACCAGGGCATGATCTTGACGACATCCGGGTCGCGCATCTGGGCCAGCCGGCCGGCCATGTAGCTGGTCCGGATGTTGGTCTCGAAGATCGTGCGGATGCGCCACTCGCGGCCGCCGTTATAGGTCCATCCGTATTTCTCGACGAGCCGATCGAACTCGGCGGCGAAGGTCTTGAAATCGTAGGTCTGCGCGCCCTCGACAATGGCCTGCTGGAACTCTTCAAGCATGGCCAGGTCGGTGGCGCCGGCGACCACGAAGCTGCGGTCGTGGTCGCCATGCATGGCGTCGGTCCAGGCGCGCGTCGGCGCCGGCCGTTTCTGCCGCAGGAACTCGATTTGTTGCTCGAAGCTCTGCCCGATCCCCTCGGCCGCGAAGGCGGCGCCGCCGTCCATGTCCAGGAAAACAGCCTCGCGGCCTTCCAGCGCCCCAAGCGTCAAGGAGGTGTCGATCAGGCTGGCCAAGGCCGCAGAGTGCCATTTGGTCGCCAGCTCCAACAGCGCCCTCGATGCTCCATCGAAGTCACTGGCCCGCTCGATCACGTGGCGGATGTCAGATACCCGCCCCTCGACGAGAGGTCTGGCTTGCGCCGTCACATCGAGGGCGAGCTGATGCGCCCTGTCCTCGACAGCGAAGCCGGCACAGAGCGGGCAACGGGCAATCATCTGCT
>JBFXGQ010000285.1:0-6257 GCA_050177915.1 Pseudodonghicola sp.
GGGCGATCAGGGCGGGGCGGTCGAACAGGGGGGCTGCGGATGTCATGGGCGGTACCTAGGCCGTTGCATGCGGCGTTTCAAACCGCAGTTTCGCTGATTTATCCACCCCGATGCCTCAGCTGCGGCGTTTTGGTGGAAAGCGACTTCGGCCTCTGCGGCGCCTGCTGGCGCGACACCCCCTTTGTCGGCGGCACGGTCTGCGAGTCCTGCGGCCTGCCGTTGCAGGGGGCGCCGGACGGCCATCGGATCGAATGCGACGACTGCATGGCGCGGCCGCGGCCCTGGGCGGGCGGCCGGGCGGCGCTGCTGTATGCCGACCAGGCGCGGGCGCTGGTGCTGGCGCTGAAGCACGGCGACCGGCCCGATGTGGCGCGGCCGGCGGGGGGCTGGATGGCGCGGGCGGCGCGGCCGATCCTGCGCCCCGGGGCGCTGGTCGCGCCGGTGCCGCTGCATTGGACCCGGCTGCTGCGGCGGCGCTACAATCAGGCGGCGCTGCTGGCGCAGGCGCTGGCGCGGCAGGCCGGGCTGGAGCTGTGCCCCGACCTGCTGCTGCGCCGTCACCGCACCCCGATGCTGGAGCAGGCGACAGCGGAGGAGCGGTTCGCGCTGCTGCGCGCGGCGATCACCGCCCATCCCAAACGCGCCCATCGGATCGCCGGGCGGCCGGTGCTGCTGGTCGACGATGTGATGACCTCGGGGGCGACATTGTCGGCCTGCGCGATGGCCTGTCGCGCCGCCGGCGCCGCGGCGGTTGACGTGGTGGTACTGGCACGCGTTGCAAAGGATGACTAAATCCCCGAGTAATGGGGGGAAGTCAGGGGTCAACGCATATGAAACCGGTTGAAATCTATACCTCGCCGCTCTGCGGCTATTGCCACGCCGCCAAGCGGCTGCTGAACCAGAAGGGCGTCGAATTTTCCGAGATCGACGTCTGGGCCGCGCCCGACCGCAAGCCGGAGATGATCCAGCGCGCCAACGGGCGGCGGACGGTGCCGCAGATCTTTATCGGCGACACCCATGTGGGCGGCTGCGACGATCTTTACGCGCTGGAGAACGGTGGCAAGCTCGACGCGCTGCTGGCGGATCAATGAAGACCGCGCTCCTGCAGCTCTGTTCCGGCGACGATCCGGACGACAACCTGCGGCAGGTGCAATGGATGCTGGCCGAGGCTGCGGCGGAGGGGGTGGAATTCGCCCTCACCCCCGAGGTCACAAACTGCGTCTCGGCCAGCCGGCCGCGGCAGCAGGCGGTGCTGTGTCTCGAGGCCGAGGACCCGACGCTCGCCGCGCTGCGCCAGCAGGCGGAGGAGCTGGGGATCTGGCTGCTGATCGGCTCGCTGGCGCTGAAGACCGGCGATGCGGACGGGCGATTCGCCAACCGGTCGTTCCTGATCGGGCCGGACGGTGGCATCCGGGCGCGGTATGACAAGATCCACATGTTCGACGTCCAGGTCTCGGCCGAGGAGACCTATCGCGAATCGGCGGGCTTCCGGCCCGGAGAGCATGCGGTGCTGGCCGACACCCCCTTCGGCGCGGTGGGGATGAGCGTCTGTTACGACATCCGCTTCCCGCATCTTTATCAGAAGCTGGCGCTGGCCGGGGCGAGGATCCTGACCATTCCGGCGGCGTTCTCGCCGGTGACAGGTGCCGCGCATTGGGAGCCGCTGCTTCGCGCCCGCGCCATCGAGACCGGCTGTTTCGTGCTGGCCCCGGCGCAGACCGGCACCCATCCCACGACCGAGGGCAAGATCCGCCGCACCCATGGCCACAGCATGGCGATTTCGCCTTGGGGCGAGGTTCTGGTCGATGCCGGCACCGATGTGGGCCTTCACGTTTTTGACATGGACATGGGTCTGGTGGAGGATGCGCGCGCCAAGGTGCCGTCGCTCAGCCATATCCGGGCGTTCGATGGGCCGTAACCCGACCCGCTGGACCCGCAGGAGCGCATGACCGACGACCCCAACACCCCGCTTGCGGTGACGCTGTTCAGCGAGCTGCTGACCGCCGACCAGTTGCTGCGAAACCGGCTGGGCCGGGTGCTGCCCAAGGGGATGGAGATTTCGCATTTCTCCGTCCTCAACCATCTGGCCTTCGTGCAGGACGAACGCACCCCGGCGCAGCTGGCCGACACCTTTCACGTGACGCGCGGGGCGATGACCAACACGCTGAGCAAGCTGGAATGGGCGGGCTATGTGCATATCCGGCCCGACTGGGACGATGCCCGGCGCAAGAAGGTGGCGATCAGCCCGGCGGGCAAGCAGGCGCGCGATCAGGCGATTTCCGCCATCACCCCGATGATCAACCAGGTGGTCGGAGAGGTCGGCGCCGACAAGGTGCGTGCCGCCCTGCCGGTGCTGCGCGACCTGCGCCTGCGGCTGGAGAAGGGCGACTGAGGCCGGCCCGTTCCCGAGGGGGGCGAGATTCTGCATCCCCGGGGCGTCAGCCCCGGTTCGCGCCCGAGCCGCCCACGAGGGCGTGCGCGAAATGCGCCCCCCCCCTCGGGCCGGGCGCGCACCTCGGTTCCTTGGCGTTTGCGGATGGTGTGCGGGACCGTCAGCCCCGCTTCACGCTCGCCGTCACGTAGTTCACGCTCAGGTCGCGGTCCGAGATCGACCAGCTCCAGCTCAGCGGGTTGAAGACGAAGCCCTTGCGGTCCACCGGCTCCACCCCGGATTTCACCAGCAGATCGACCAGTTCCTCAGGCGTGATGAACTTGGACCATTCATGCGTCCCGCGCGGCAGCCAGCGCATCACCACCTCGGCGCCCAGAATGGCCACGGCGAAGGATTTCGGGTTGCGGTTGATGGTCGAGCACAGGTGCAGCCCGCCCGGCTTCAGCAGCCGCCGGCAGGCCGTCAGGTAGGACAGCGGGTCGGCCACATGCTCCACCACCTCCATGTTCAGCACCACGTCGAATTCCTCGCCGGCATCGGCCAGCGCCTCGGCGGTGGTGTGGCGATAGTCGATCTCCAGCCCGGATTGCGCGGCGTGGATCCGCGCCACCGGCAGGTTGCCGCCGGCGGCATCGGCGCCGACGACCTCGGCCCCCAGCCGCGCCATCGGTTCCGACAGCAGCCCGCCGCCGCAGCCGATATCCAGCAGCCGCAGCCCGGCAAAGGGCGCCTGCGCGCTAAGGTCGCGGCCGAATTCCCCGGCGATCTGCGTGGTGATATAGTCCAGCCGGCAGGGATTCAGCATATGCAACGGCTTGAACTTGCCCGACGGATCCCACCATTCGGCAGCCATCGCCTCGAACTTGGCGATTTCCGAGGGGTCGACCGTGGATTCAGACGCTTGCATTCCAGTCACCGTTCGCTCTTTTATCCGTTGGAGGTATATAGGTCAGTAATGGACAAATTCCCGGATCAAAAGCGCGCTGTTCAGTATCTCTACCCGCCGGTCGACCCGTTCGACCAGCGCATGCTGGACGTCGGCCAGGGCCACAGCGTCTATATGGAGCAATGCGGCAACCCGCAGGGCATTCCGGTGGTGGTGCTGCACGGCGGCCCCGGCGGCGGCTGCAGCCCGGCGATGCGGCGCTATTTCGACCCCGCGGTCTATCGGGTGATTCTGTTCGACCAGCGCGGCTGCGGAAAATCGCGCCCGCATGCCTCGACCCGGGACAACACCACCTGGCATCTGGTTGCCGACATCGAACGCATCCGCAGCCTGCTGGGGATCGAGCAGTGGATCGTCTTCGGCGGCAGCTGGGGCGCCACCCTGTCGCTGGTCTATGCCCAGACCCATCCCGACCGGGTCCGCCATCTGGTGCTGCGCGGCGTCTTCCTGATGACGCAGGCCGAGCTGGACTGGTTCTACGGCGGCGGCGCCGGGCGGTTCTGGCCCGAGACCTGGGCGCGCTTCGTGGCGCCGATCCCGGAGAACGAGCGCGGCGATCTGATCGCGGCCTATCACAAGCGGCTGTTCTCGGGGAATCTGGCCGAGGAGACCGCCTATGGCCGCGCCT
This sequence comes from Pseudodonghicola sp., assembly GCA_050177915.1. GTDB lineage: Bacteria > Pseudomonadota > Alphaproteobacteria > Rhodobacterales > Rhodobacteraceae > Pseudodonghicola. The sequence goes on from JBFXGQ010000285.1 coordinate 3,967, forward strand.
GGTCGGCCTGGGAGAACGCGCTGGCCTCGATCCATTCCAACGGCCAGTGGGGCGACAGCCCGGGCGATTACGCCCGCGCCTTCGCGCGGCTGGAGAATCACTATTTCGTCAACGCGGGCTTTCTTGAGTTCGATGGTCAGATCCTCGCCAACATGGGGCGGATCTCGCATATCCCCGGCGTCATCGTGCAGGGCCGCTATGACATGATCTGTCCGCCGACCTCGGCCTGGCGGCTGAGCGAGCTTTGGCCGATGTCCGAGCTGACGATGGTCCGCAACGCCGGCCACGCGCTGTCCGAACCCGGGATCAGCGCCGAGCTGGTGCGGGTGATGGATCGCATCGCGGAGGCGGCCGCATGACCCGGATCGACCGCCGCGCGCTGTTTACCTCGGGTGCCGCCGCCGCGCTGCTGGCAGCCTCGGGCGTGTCGCTGGCGGCCTCGCCGCGGCCGGGCGGGCATCTGCGGCTGGCGGTGCCGCGCGACGGGTCGCTGGATCGGGTGGCACGCGGCGCGGTGTTCGACGGGCTGACCGAGATCGGCCCGGACGGCGTGCTGCGCCCCGAGCTGGCGGCGACCTGGACCGGCAGCGCCGATGCGCGCCACTGGCGGTTCGAGCTGCGCGAGGGTGTCGTCTTTCATGACGGCCGGGCGCTGGGGGTCGAGGATGCCGTGGCCTCGGTGCTGGCCTGGCAGGTGCCGGGCCTGATCCGGGTCGAGGCCGAACGGCCCCGCACCGTGTTGCTGGAACTGGCCGCGGGCGATCCCGATCTGCCCTATCACCTGGCCGCCGCCGACCGTATCGTCGCGCCCGGCGGGCGGATCGACCTGGCGCTGGGCGACGCGGTGGGCACCGGCGCCTATCGGGTCGACCGGGCGCAGGATGGCCGTCATTTCCGCGCCACCCGGGTGGATGGGCATTACAAACAGGGTCAGGCCGGCTGGGTCGACAGCGTCGAGGTCATCGTGATCCCCGACGCCGCGGTCCGCGCCGAGGCGCTGCGCGACGGCTTCGTCGATGTGGCGGCGCTGCCGGCCTCCGACGGGCTGCTGGGCCGGGGCGAGTTCCTCTATCATCCTTCCGCCGAGAACATGGCGCTGGCCGCCCGCCGCGGCGTCGGCATCCCGCGCCGCATCGGCAGCCGCGCCGCGCTGGACGACGGCCGCATCGCCGAACGCTGGTGGCTGGGCTGAGGGGATGTGGCAGCCCTGCCGGGGCCGGACTCACGCAGGGGGTTGAAGATTCGGCCCCAGCGGCGTATATGGCCCTCAACAGCGGCGCGTCAGGCTCTGGGTCTGAGGTTCCACCGGAAAATTTTGACGGGCCGCGGGCCCGTTTTTTTGTGTTTGGATGACATGACCAACGATCTGATAGCAAAGGCAGCGATCGACCGGCGGCTGGCCGAGATCATCGCCCCCGTGATCGAGGATCTCGGGTTCGAACTGGTGCGCGTGCGGCTGATGTCGGGCAAGTCCACCATCCTGCAAATCATGGCCGACCGGCCCGACGGCGGGATCGAGGTGGACGATTGCGCCGCGATCTCCAACGCGGTCAGCGCGGTTCTGGATGTCGAGGACCCGATCCTCGACGCCTATACACTGGAGGTCTCCAGCCCCGGCATCGACCGGCCGCTGACCCGGCTGAAGGACTTCGACACCTACGAGGGCTACGAGGCCAAGATCGAGACATCCGAGCTGATCGACGGCCGCCGCCGCTTCAAGGGCACGCTGGCCGGGGTCGAGGGCGACGAGGTCCTGATCAATATCGAGCAGGATGGCGAAGAGGTCACCATCGGGCTGCAGTTCGACTGGCTCAGCGACGCCAAGCTGGTGCTGACCGACGAGCTGATCAAGGAAATGCTGCGCCAGCGCAAGGCTGCCGGCACGCTGAACGAAGACAAGTTTGACGAAATCGAGACCGAAGGGTCCGCCCAGGAGGACATGTGATGGCAATCACTTCCGCAAACCAGCTGGAACTGCTGCAAACCGCCGAAGCGGTGGCGCGGGAAAAGATGATCGACCCGGGTCTGGTGGTCGAGGCGATGGAGGAAAGCCTCGCCCGCGCCGCCAAGAGCCGCTACGGCTCGGAGATGGACATCCGCGTCCATATCGACCGCAAGACCGGCAAGGCGACCTTTACCCGCGTCCGCACCGTCGTCGAGGATGACGAGCTGGAGAACTACCAGGCGGAAATGACCGTTCAGCAGGCCAAGCAGTACATGGCCGATCCCAAGGTGGGCGATCAGTTCATCGAAGAGGTGCCGCCGGTCGAAATGGGCCGGATCGCGGCGCA
>JBFXGQ010000286.1:0-6270 GCA_050177915.1 Pseudodonghicola sp.
CCCAGCTCGATTACATGATGTCGGGGTCGCTGGGTTATGTGACCAAGGATCAGATCCAGGGTCTGGAACTGGATCTCTGATCCGACCGCCCGCCGATCCGGCCCGCGCGCCCCAACCCGGCAGCGCGGGCCGTTTCCGACTCCTCCTGACATCCCGAGAGAGGTTCGATGCCAAGTCTCGATTTCACCCTGCCCCATTGGGCCTATTGGGCCGGGCTGATCGTCTTTCCGATCATCGCCATGGCACTGGCCAAGCGCCCCAAGCCCGCGCACCCCAGATACAGCCTGGCGCTGGGATATATGATCCTGGTCGCCGGCGGCATGCTGGGGCTGCACCGGTTCTATCTGAAAAGCTTGCTGGGGCTGCTCTTCATCCCCGTGTTCCTGGCCATCCTGATCGCCAACGGTCAGGGCGCCGGCGCCCGGTCCGAGCTGTCGAATGCCGCCAATGCCGTCCGCATGGCGCAATCCACCATCACGCGTGAGGGCGACCGCATCGCCTCGACCGAGGCCAGCCTGCCCGAGCTGCGCGCCGAATTGGCCGCGGCCGAAGACGGCTCCTTCGCCCGGCGCGGCGCCGAGAAGAAGCTGAGCCGCGCCGAGGAGCGTATCGCAAAGAGCCGTGCCGCCGTCGAACAGGCGCGCAGCGACCTGACCGCGGCCGAGCCGGTGGAGACCGAGGCCCGCGGCCGGCTGGCGTTCTGGCAGAAGATCTCGGCCTGGGCGCTCTATCTGATCCTGGCCGGCATGCTGGTGGACGCGGTGCTGTTGCCCGGACTGGTGCGCCGCGCCAATGCGAACCTGCCCGCCACCGAGCCGCTCAGCGAGACCGAGCGCAAGCTGCAGGCACTGGAAGCCGAGGAGATGAAGGAGGATTCCCGCCATGTCTCGCAGGGCTGGACCGGCTATATCGACCGGCTGTCGCTGTTCTGCGGCGAATTCGTCAGCTACTGGGCGGTGATCGCGGTCTTCGTCTATTACTTCGAGGTGATCAGCCGATACGTGTTCAACAGCCCGACCAACTGGGCGCATGAATCCATGTATCTGATGTTCGGCATGCAATATCTGATCGCCGGCGCCTATGCGATGCTGACCGAAAGCCATGTGCGCGTCGACATCTTCTATGCGCCGATGACGCGCCGCAACAAGGCCTGGGTCGATCTGCTGACCTCGGTGTTCTTCTTCATCTTCGCCGGCACATTGCTGGTGACCTCCTACATCTTCGCCTTCGACGCCATCGCGGTGCCCACCGGCAATTCGGTGGTCTCGGACTGGGCGCGCGGCGAGATCGGCTTCGGCCAGATGCTGGCGGGCCTGAACCTGGCGCAATGGACCGATCCCAACATCCGCTGGGGCGAGATCAGCTTCAACGAATGGGCGGTGCCACTGTGGCCGATGAAATGGGTGATGGTGCTGGGCGGCCTGCTGCTGGTGCTGCAGGGCATTTCCAAACTCGCACAGGATGTGCGGGCAGTGGCGAAGGGGGCATGAGCCATGGGTCTTGAGATCGGAATCGAGTGGCTCACGCTCATCATGTTCGGCTCGCTCTTGGTGCTGCTGATGGCGGGGCTGCCGCTGGCCTTCGTCACCGGCGGGCTGGCCTGTGTCTTTCTGTTCATCCTCGGCGACGCGCGGGCGCTGAACATCGTGCCCAGCCGGATCTTCCCGCAGATGACCAACTATCAGCTCTCGGCGATCCCGCTGTTCATATTCATGGCCTCGATGCTGGAGAGGGCCGGGATCATCAACGACATGTTCGACGTGATCTACAAGGTGCTCGGCGGCGTGAAAGGCGGGCTGGCGGCGGCGACCATCATCGCCTCGACCATCCTGGCGGCGATGGTGGGGGTGATCGGCGCGGCGGTGGTGACGATGGGGATCATCGCCCTGCCCGCCATGCTGAAGCGCGGCTATGACCCCAAGATCGCCATGGGCTCGATCATGGCCGGCGGCACGCTGGGCATCCTGATCCCGCCGTCGATCCTGGCGATCATCTATGCGGTGGTGGCCGAGCAGTCGGTGGGCGAGCTGTTCATCGGCGCGGTGATCCCGGGGCTGCTGCTGTCGGGGATGTATGTGCTCTACGTCGTGCTGCGCAGCACCATCAACCCGGACCTCGGCCCGCCGATCCCGGTCGAGGAGCGCGTGAGCACCGCCGAGAAGCTGCGGCTGATGGCCAATATGGCCGCGCCGATCGCGCTGATCGTGGTGGTGCTGGGGGTGATCTTCACCGGCGTCGCCACCCCGGTCGAGGCCGCGGGCATCGGCACCTTCGGCGCCTTCATCGTCGCCGCCATCCACCGCAAGCTGGACTGGCAGACCATCCGCGAGGCCTCGATCGGCACGCTGAAGGCCAGCGCCATGGTGCTGTGGATCATGTTCGGCGCGACGATCTTCGTCGGGCTCTACGTGCTGGAGGGCGGCCAGCAGTTCGTGCAGGAGGCGCTTGCCTCCACCGGCTTCGGCCCCTGGGGCATCCTGATCATCATGCAGATCGTGCTGATCATCCTGGGCATGTTCCTGGACTGGGTCGGCATCCTGCTGCTCTGCGTGCCGATCTTCGTGCCGATCATCAAGGCGCTCGGCGCGCAGTCCTTCGGGCTGGAGAGCCCGGACGATCTGGTGCTGTGGTTCGGCGTGCTCTACCTGGTCAACATGCAGATGAGCTTCCTCAGCCCGCCGTTCGGCTATGCCCTCTTTTACCTGCGCGGGGTGGCCCCGGCCGAGATCCCGATGTCGGACATCTTCAAATCCGCCCTGCCCTTCCTCGGGCTGCAGGTGGTGGGGCTGCTGCTGTGCATGGCCTTCCCCGAGATCATCACCTGGCTGCCAAGGCTGGTCTACGGCTAGGCGCGGCATTACTCACGGAAAACGCCAGACCGCGTCCGCCCCCGGCGGGCGCGGTTTTCGTTTGGGGCAGCGCCATTTCATTTGACCCATTGGAGGGTCCCGCAGTTCGCCCCACAGAGCAAGTCGTGCGAGCGCCGGACCGCGGGGCGGCGCTGCAACAGATGATCAGCGCGCTTTATCCCGGCCAAATCCGAACGACATCCGATCGGCGCGCCAACGTCAGCCAAGCGCCGGCCCGTCACGCCGGAGGCGTGCCGACCATTAAGCGGCGCACCTGCGGTGCGACGGGACGGTCCGGCGCTCGCGCGGCGCCCTTCGGGCTTGTTCCGCGCAGGGGGATTGGCTCAGAGCGCGATCTCAGACGCGCCTCACTCCGCCTCTTCGGGAAAGGTGAAATCGGGCAGATGGCCAAAGGCCTCGCGCAGGGCGATGCCCCAGCCGCTGGAGATCTCCTCGAAATAGGGATCGTTCTGCTGGATGCGGAAGGTCCGCCCGGGCTTCAGGCTGTCGCGCCTGTAGACATGCACATCCAGCGGCAGGCTGACCGAGAGATTGGCCTTGATGGTCGAATCGAAGGAGACCAGCAGCAGCTTGATCGCCTCCTCGAAACTCATGTCGGGGTTGTAGGCGCGCACCAGGATCGGGCGGCCGTATTTGGTCTCTCCAATCTGGAAATAGGGCGTGTCGAAGCTCGCCTCGATGAAATTCCCCTCCGGGTAGATCAGGAACAGCCGCGGCTCGCCGCCCTCGACCTGGCCCCCCAGGATCATCGTGGCGTTGAAGGTCGCGTCGGCCCGCTGGCCTACCTCGGCATGGGTCGAGATCACCTCTTTCAGCGTATTGCCGACCAGGGTGGCCACCTGGAACATCGACTTGGCCTCAAGGATGCCGGGCTGGCGCGCGGCGGGCTCCTTGCTGCGTTCCTCCAGCAGGCTCACCACCGATTGCGTGGTGGCCAGATTGCCGGCGGTCATCAGGGTGATGTTGCGGTCGCCCTCGACCTCCCAGGTGAACATCTTGCGGAAGGTCGAGATATTGTCGACGCCGGAGTTGGTGCGGGTGTCCGACATGAACACCAGCCCCTTGTTCAGCATCAGGCCGACGCAATAGGTCATGGCAGAATACCTTTTTAGACCCTATCAACCAGCCTATTGCTGAACTTGCAAGCTGACATGCAGCGCCTCGCCGCCGATGCCCTGGCGCAGCCCGTGGATCGGCGCGGCGTCGCGATAGTCGCGCCCGGTCGCCACCCGCACATAGCGCGCATCCGGGCAGATGCCGTTCGACACGTCGAAGCCGACCCAGCCCAGACCGTCGGTCCAGATCTCGGCCCAGGCATGGCTGGCGTCCTGCTCCACCTGCCCGTCCATCAAGAGATAGCCGCTGACGTAGCGCGCCGGATAGCCCAGCAGGCGGGCGGCCGAGATCATGATCTGGCTGTGGTCCTGACAGACGCCGTGACCGGCGGCCAGCGCCGCCTCGGCGGTGGTCGCCGCCTCGGTGCGTCCGGGCTCGTAGGCGACCGTTTCGGCGATTGCCGAGGACAGCATGTGCAGCGGCTCGATCCCGCCCAGCTCCTTGAATTCGCTGCGGACCCGCGCCGCCAGCTGCCGCATCTGCGGCCCCGGCGCGGTCAGCGGCGTGGCATCCTTGAACAGCCACAGCGGCGCAAAGCCCTTGTGGGCGCCGACGATGCCGTTGTGATCCTCGACCTCGACCGCGCCATGGGTGGTGATCTCGATCCGGGTGGCGCCGGGATCGACCGACACCAGCTCGGTATGATTACCGAACTGATCGTCGAACTGCAGCTGCTTGCGGCCGCCGACGATCGACGAGGACCAGTCGATCACCCCCTGCCCGTGGCCGGTGCGCGGGATCAGCCGCAGCTGCTGCAGCGCGTAATGCACCGGCTGGTCGAACTGATAGGTGGTCACATGAGTGATGTTCAGCCGCATATCGTCACCCGTAAAATCTGAAATCGGTCTCGATCAGGCTCGCCAGCCTGCCGGTATCGCCGATGAACTCGGACAGGAACTCGTGCAGCCCATCCTCGAAGATCGACTGCACACTGGCCCCCTTCAGCCGGGTATAGACCCGCTGCGCCTGCACCTGGCTGTCCTGCCGCACACCGTATTCCTGCTCCAGCAGATCCAGATACTGCTCGATCTTCAGGTAGCAGAAGGCCAGCGACCGCGGCATCCGCTTGTCGAGGATCAGGAACTCGGCGATGCCCTGCGGCGTCACCTCGCCGCCGTTCAGCCAGTGATAGGACCGCTCGGCCGAGACCGAGCGCAGGATCACCTCCCACTGCGCGTTGTCGATGCTGGTGCCGACGAAAGAGGCCGAGGGCAGCAGCACGTAGTACTTCACATCGAGGATGCGCGCGGTGTTGTCGGCCCGCTCGATAAAGGTGCCCAGCCGCGAAAACGCATAGATGTCGTTGCGCAGCATGGTGCCGTGCAGCGCGCCGCGCACCACCGAGGTGCGGGCCCGGATCGCGGTCAGCGTCTCATGCAGGTTGCGCTCGGTCACCGGGCGCGCCAGCACCGCCTTCAGGTCCATCCAGCATTCGTTGACCGCCTCCCAGACCTCGCCGGACAGCGCGGTGCGCACCATGCGGGCGTTGCTGCGCGCGGCCTCGATGGTGTTGAGCACGCTGGAGGGGTTCGACTTCTCGCGCAGCAGGAAGTTGATCACCCCCGGCGCGTCGTAGCTGTCGTACTTCTCCTGATAGGCCGCATCCATGCCGGCGGTGATCAGGATCGACTGCCATTCGTTCGACCGGTCGGTCGAGCGGGTCAGTGCGATGCGCCAGCCGGCCTCAAGCAGGCGGGCGGTGTTTTCGGCGCGTTCCAGATAGCGGAACATCCAGAACAGTCCGCCGGCGTTCTTTCCCAGCATCATGCCTCAGTCCCCCAACACCCAGGTATCCTTGGTGCCCCCGCCCTGCGACGAGTTCACCACCAGCGAGCCCTTCTTCAGCGCCACCCGCGTCAGCCCGCCCGGCGTCATGTCGATCCGGTTGGGCGACACCAGCACGAAGGGCCGCAGGTCCACATGGCGCGGCGCCAGCCCCGCCTTGGTCAGGATCGGTACCGTCGACAGCGACAGCGTCGGCTGCGCGATATAGTTGCCTGGCTTGGCGCGCAGCTTCGCCTCGAAGGCAGCGATTTCCTTCCTGCTGGCCACCGGCCCCACCAGCATGCCGTAGCCGCCTGAGCCATGCACCTCCTTGACCACCAGCTCGGGCAGATGCTCTAGCACATAGGCCAGCGAGTCCGGCTCGGAGCAGCGCCAGGTCGGCACGTTCGGCAGGATCGCCTTTTCGCCGGTATAGAACTCGATGATGTCCGGCATGTAGGAATAGAGCGCCTTGTCGTCGGCGATACCGGTGCCCGGCGCGTTGGCGATGGTGATGTTG
>JBFXGQ010000287.1:0-6250 GCA_050177915.1 Pseudodonghicola sp.
CATGCCGCCGGACAGCTGGTGCGGCCAGGCGGTCTCGAAGGCGCCGAGGCCGACGAGGCGGATGTAATGCCGGGCCCGGTCCTCTGCCGCGCGGCGAGAGACGCCCTGAACCTCCAGTCCGAAGGCAACGTTGCCGAGAACGCTGAGCCAGGGCAGCAGCCGCGGTTCCTGGAAGATCACCGCGCGTTCCTTGCCGAGGCCCTGCGCCGGCACCCCGTCGATCAGCACCCCCCCGGAATCCGGCGCCTCCAGCCCGGCGAGGACCCTGAGCAGGGTCGTCTTGCCGGATCCGCTGGCGCCGACGATGGCGAGGCTTTCGCCGCCGGCGATGTCCAGATCGAGGTTCTTCAGCACCGTCAGGCTTTCCCCGTCGAGGCTGAAGGATTTGGAGAGGTCACGGATCGTGACCTCTCCCTTTGCGGAAACCTGTGCGACAGACATGCGCGCCTCCTCAGTTCGTCGCCTTCTGGTCGGCGGTGACCAGAAGGATGTCGGAGGCGCTGAGCTGGCCTTCGGCAAGCGCGCCTTCGCGGACAAGAACGTCGATCCAGAACTGCACGTCGCGTTCGACCGGCAAGCCGCCTTCGCGGACGCCGAAGCCGGCGAAATACTGCGCCACCTCGGGGTTTTCGCCGCGGGCTTCGAGGATGCGGGCCAGGACCTCCCGGGTCTGTTCCGGATGGCTCCGGGCATGGTCCAGCGCCCGTGCGGATTGCACGACGAAGGTCCGGGCCGCGTCGGGATGCGCCGCGACCCAGTCGCGCCGCAGCACGGTGAAGCCGCCGGCGATCTCGCCCAGGATGTCGGTATCGTCGAACACGCTGCGCAGCCCGCCATGGGCGCGGGCGACGCCTTCGAAGGTGGTCTGCCAATAGCCGAAGCCGGCGATGTCCACCTGACCCGACCGCAGCACCTGTTCCAGCTGCGGACCCGGCACCACCACCAGGTTCACCGCCTGCTGCGGCAGGCCGACGGAATGCAGCGCCTCGCGAATGGTATAGTCCAGATGCGCGCCAAGCGTGTTCACCGCGATGGTCTTGCCGGCGATATCCGCGAGCGACCGGATCGGACTGTCCTCCAGAACATGGAAGATGGATTGCACCTGATCGTTGATGCCGTTGGTCGGATAGGCGGCGACGAAGTCGTTGCCGCCGGCGATCGCGTTGATCACGGCCGAGGTGGCGGCCGATCCGATATCGACGCTCCCCGAGGCCAGCGCGAAGAGGGACTCGGGACCGCCGCTGACAAAGCCGGTGGTCTCGACCGCGACGCCGGTCCCGTCGAAATAGCCCAGCTGCTGGGCCAGTTCATGGGCCGAGACGCTGCCGTGGTTTGCGAGGTATCGCAGGGTCACCTCCTCGGCCCGGGCGGCGCCGGTCAGGGCCAGGGCGCCGATGGCAGCGGCGATGAGGGTTCGAAAAGTGTAGGTCATCGGGTGTCCAATCTTGAGGTCAGGGGGTCAGTGCTGGGCAAGGCTCCAGCGGCACAGCCGCCGCTGCAGCAGGACCAGAACCCAGTTCGCGCCGAGGCCGAGGATGGCCAGCAGGAAGATCGCGGCGAACATCAGGGGGATCTGGAAATTGTACTGGGCGTTCATCACCTGGAAGCCGACGCCCTTGTTGGCGCCGATCATCTCGGCGGCGATCAGCAGCAGCAGCGCGGTGGTCGCCGACAGGCGCAGGCCGACGAAGATCGGCGGCGTCGAGCCCGGCAGGATCACCCGGCGGAAGATCGTCGCGCGGGAGGCTCCGAAGCTGCGGGCCATCTCGACCAGCTTGGCGTCGACCTGCTTCACCCCGCCGATCGTGGCCAGCAGGATCGGGAACAGCGTCGCCCAGAAGATCACGAAGACCTTCGAGGCCTCGCCCAGGCCCAGCAGCAGGATGAAGACCGGATAGAGCGCCAGCGCCGAGGTCTGCCGGAACAGCTGCAGGATCGGGTCGAGGGCCCGCTCCACCGCGCCGATCTGGCCCATGATCAGGCCGAGCGGGATGCCCAGGGCGGCGGCGGCCAGAAAGGCGAGGCCGGCGCGCCGGAGCGAGATGGCGATATCGTCGATGAGGGCGCCGGAGGCGACCCCGGCCCACAGCGCCTGCGCCACCCGGTCGAGCGGCGGAAACACCGCCGGGTTGAGCCAGCCGGCGCTGCTGGCGATCTGCCAGCCGGCGAAGAAGGCGAGGAGCAGGCCATAGTCGGCCGCGGCGCTGCGGAGCAGGGGCCGCAATCGCCGCCCGCCGGCCCGGCGCGCGATCCAGCCGGGGCGCGCGCCGTCGTCGGTGTCGGCAAGGTCATAGGGCATCGGGTCGTCCTCCGGTCATTCCGCGGCGCGGACCACGTCGCGGCCGGCGGCGTGGCGGTTGGTGGGGAAGGGCAGGCCGAGGTTCTCGCGCAGCGTCGTGCCCTCGTAGCGGGTGCGGAACAGGCCACGGCGCTGCAACTCGGGGATCACCAGCTCGACGAAGTCGTCAAGCGCGGTCGGGAACCAGGGCGGCAGGATGTTGAAGCCGTCCGCGGCCTCGGTCTCGAACCACTCCTGCAGCTCGTCGGCGATCTGTACAGGCGTGCCGATGACCGTGTAGTGGCCGCGGGCGGAGGCGACCCATTGGTAGAGTTGCCGGATGGTGAACCCGTTGTCGTCGGCGATCTGCCGGATCAGCGCCTGACGGGACTTCATGCCCTCGGTCGGCGGCGCCGGGGGGAGCGGGCCGTCGAGATCGTATCCCGCCAGATCGAGCGTTCCGCCGGTCAGCCCGTTCAGCAGCGCGATGCCGTCTTGTTCCAGAATGTAGGAGGTGAGCCGGTCGTATTTTTCGCGCGCCTCCTCCTCGGTCCGTCCGACGAAGGGCGAGACACCGGGCATGATCAGCACATGGTCGGGGTTCCGCCCGGCCGCGGCCGCGCGCGCCTTGATGTCGCGATAGAAGTCCTGCGCCGTCTCCAGGTGCTGATGGGCGGTGAAAATGACCTCGGCCGTGGTTGCGGCCAGCGCGCGCCCGTCCTCGGACTGACCGGCCTGAACGATGACCGGATGGCCTTGCGGCGATCGCGGCACATTGAGCGGCCCCCTCACCTTGAAGTGCTCGCCGGCATGATCGGCGGGGTGCAGCTTTGCTGTGTCGTAGAAGACACCGCTCTCCCGGTCGCGGACGAAGGCGTCGTCCTCGAAGCTGTTCCACAGGGTCCTGACCACCTCGACATGTTCCTGCGCCCGGCGATAGCGCGCCGCATGCGGAATCTGCCGGTCGAGGTTGAAGTTCTGCGCGGCGGCTTCGGTGGCGGTGGTCACCACGTTCCAGCCGGCCCGGCCGCCCGAGATCAGGTCGAGCGAGGCGAACTTGCGGGCGGTGTTATAGGGCTCCTCATAGGTCGTCGACGCGGTGGCGATGAAGCCCAGATGCCGGGTCAGCGGCGCGAGCGCGGAGAACAGCGTCACCGGCTCGAAACCGGCCACCCGCGCATTGCCGCCCTCGGTGCCGCCGCCAAAGGCGACGGCGAGCCCGTCGGCAAGGAAATAGGCATCGAAAAGCCCGCGTTCCGCCGTCTGGGCCAGCTGCTTGTGAAACTCGAAGCTGGTGGCGCCGTCCACCGGCTGGTCGGGGTGGCGCCAGGCGGCCACATGCTGGCCGCCGCCGGGCAGGAAGGCGCCGAGCTTGATTTGCCTCGGTTTGATCTGTGTGGTCATGGGGAAGGTCCTTCGGTTGGGCATGGCTTCGCCGGTCCCGAACCAGCTGCGGTCCGGGGGATGGGTCGGCTTGGGGGAAAGGGGGTGTGGTCTAGGCGGCGCTGTGGGCGAGAACCCGCGCCATCGCCTGTGCCGGGTTGGTGACGGCTGCGGCCAGCTGCGCCGCCGCCTCGGCAAGCCGGTTCAGGACCGCCGGCGCGGTCGGCACGCCGTCGGCAAAGTCATCCGATGCCGCGTAGACGCCGGTTGCGACGATCGCGGCCTCGAAGAAGCCGAAGAGCGGGCGCAACTGGTGTTCGATGACCAGCGCGTGGCGCGGGCCGCCGCCGGTTGCCGTCAGCAGCACCGGTTTGCCCTTCAGCGCGTCCGGCTCGATCAGATCGAAGAGATGCTTGAAGAGGCCGGTGTAGCTGCCCTTGTAGACAGGGCTGCCGATCACCAGCGCCTCGGCTCCGAGCAGCAGATCGACGGTGCCGCGCGCCTGCGGGGGCAGGTCCGAGAGCTTGCGGGCGGCGCCGAGACCCTGTCCGAGATCCGCCAGATCGAGGACGGCGCTGCGCCGCTCGCAGAGAGCCGCGGTCCATTGCGTCGCCCTCTCTACCAGGGCGCGGGTCTTGGAAGGATCGCTGAAGCTCCCGGAAAATCCAATGATTTCAGTCATGTTCGCACCTATCACGATTATGCTTGTCGTGTATTTTGTAAGGGATCTGCGGGCTTCACTCCATTCCAAAGAGTCGCGCTGAAACAGGTGAAACGACGTGTCGTTGGCCCCGGTGGGAGAACCTCAGTCCCCTCAGCCTCGGTCGCAGGCAGGCGCGACGGCAGGGGCGACGACCTGCCGGGCCAGAGCGCTGGTCTGCACCCGGATATCGGGAATCGCCGTGATCTCCCACAGCGCCCCGCGCGCAGCGGGGCCGATGGCGAACAGGCGGTCGGATGTCTTGCCGGTGCCGTCGATCACCCGGGCCGAAGCGGTCGTGTCGAGGCCAAGCCCCAGCGGATCGAGCCGCGCGGCGCCGCGTGCGAGAAGATCCCGGATCACCGGCACCGCATGGTCTGCCGGGTTCCGGCGGATCCCGCGGCAATCTATCGCGTGATCGGCAACCAGCGCCGCGGGGCAACCGCTGTCGCGCGGGGCGATATGCAGGACGATCCGCCCGTCTGCGCGCGGCGCCGCGGTTTCGAAGCGGCCGCGCAGGACGCGCAGCTGACCGCTGGAGGCGGCCCGGGACAGCCGCGCCGCCGAGACCGGCGGCATGCGATGGCGATGGACCTCCCACCAGGAGGCACCGTGGCGCAGGAAGCGCGCGCGGGTCGAAAGCGGCCAGTCTTGCCAGATCCGCGCGACATGGGGGCGTAGCCCGTCGACCGCATCCCGCCAGGTGCGGCCTTGCGCCTCGGCCAGGCGGACCAGGGCGCGAAGCCAATAGAGGGTCTCGCTGACGCTTGCGCCCAGCGGGATGTCCTGCGGCGTAAGGGGCAGCGGCGCCGTGGCCGCGTGGGCCCGCGGCAGCAACCCGCGCCGCGACAGGCAATGGATCGGGCCGCGATGTCCGGCGCCCAGCAGCGTCGCCACATGGTCCACCATGCTGAGCCCGGTGCCGACGATCGCCACCGTCGCGTCGCGGTCCCGTGGCGGTCGGAAATCCCAGGCGCCCCGCAGGGGTGGAACTGGCGTGACGGGGACCGCATGGCCGGTGGCGAGAACGACCCGGTCCGCGCAGATCGTCCTGCCGTCATCGAGCTCGGCGATGACGCCCTGCGCGGTCTCGGTCAGACGAAGACATTCGCCGCGCATGCAGTGCAGCCGATTGCCGTCGTCGCGGCGGCGCCAAGGGGCCAGCAGGCTGGCAAGATAGCTTCCATAGGTGCCGCGGCTGACGAAACCGTCGCCGGCGACCGGAATGCCGCCGTGGTGCAGCCAACGCTCAAAATGCGCGGGGTCGTCCGGAAAGGCGCTCATCTGCGCGGCGCGGGTGTTCAGCAGGTGGTCGGGGTCGTCGGTGCCATAGGCGATCCCGCAGCCGAGCAGATCGGCGCGCTCGATGATCGTGACCTCGATCTCGGCCGCCGTCGCCGGCAGGCGCAGCAGATGTGCGGCCATCAGAACGCCGCTTGCGCCGCCGCCGACGATTGCCACGTGTTGCCGGCGGGACGTGTCGCATTGCTGATCGCGGCCCATCATGACACCCGTGCCGGAAGGCCGATGGCAAAGACCGGCGCCGCGAGGGGGACCGCAAGTGTGGTCGAGGCGTGTCGTGGGTTCGGCCCGCTCTGCTGTTCACCCGTGGTGAACCGGAGGCGTGCGGCATCATAGGCACAAGGGGGATACATCGGGAAAGCTCCTTTCAAGCCGGTCGTGACAGAAGAACCAAGGCGATCGGGCTGAGGTGACAGGCGCCAAGGGCACCTGCCGGACCGGCCTTCCTGATCGCCGGGGGGGGAAGCACGTCATCGGTGCGACCCTCAGGCGGTCTCGGTGTCGATGGGCCACGCGGTCGAGGCGAGGATCGTTTCCATCGAAAACTTCGACATGATGTTGCGTCAGGGGAGCGCGCGCGTGAGCTG
>JBFXGQ010000288.1:0-6225 GCA_050177915.1 Pseudodonghicola sp.
TCGTTGCCCTCGTCGTCCTCATTGCCCTCGTTTATCTCGTCGCCTTCGTCGTCCTCGTTGTTCTCGTTGCCCTCATTGTCCTCGTCGCCCTCGTCGTTCTCGTCGTTCTCGTTGCCCTCGTTGTCCTCGTCGCCCTCATCGCCTTCGTCGAGCTCGTCGCCCTCGTCGTTCTCGTCGCCTTCGTCGTCCTCGTTGCCCTCGTCGGCCTCATCGCCCTCGTTGCCGTCGTCGCTGGACTGCTCGGGGTCGGGCGCCGGCATGCCGCCGCGGATCGCCGCGGCCTCCGGCGGTGTCAGCACCGCGATCCCGTCGCACTGGTCTTCGATGTCGGCGGTTTCGGCGGTGGTCCGAGCCATCGCGCCAAGCGCCTGCACAAGTTTGAAAATACCCATGACTTCGTCTCCAATATCCTGGCCGCAGAGCTGCGGATCCGTTGATTTGCCGGAGCGGCAAGGCCCTCCGGTCATCCGGTTGAGCGGGCGGTTCCGCCCGCGAGCGTTCGCGGTCTCCAGCGTGCGGGCGCGGCCCCGGTCATGCGGCATGTGCTGCATGTCCCGGCGCAGATCGGGCCGGGAAATCGGGCAGGAAGGCACGGGTCCCGAAAGCCAAAGCCCTCAGGTCCCGGCCGAACGGCCGGCTTCGAGATATCTATGGAGCCAGATGGCCCTGCTGGAGGTCAGGCAGATACCTGCGGTTGGGTCCACAGTGCATCGTGGACCGCCCCGACGGTCGCCACCGTGTGGCGGCGTCCGGTGAGCAGTCCATCGCCCGTGACCGTGGGGCTGTTTTTCTGATCCCAGTCGTCATCGCTGACGAACCCGCGCGCACGCGCACGCAGAAACAGCTGCTCGGCCATATTGAATTTGATGCTCGGGCACGGCAGCTTGCCGGTCTCGCCCGAGGCGTAATCGTTGTGACCGAATTTAAAGGCGCAGGCCCCGGCACAGGACGGCAGGAGCTGGCAATTGCCGCAAACGTCGTTGTCGAAGGGCGACCAGGCGTTCCACATCGCCTCGGTCCGGCGGTCTGAGCCGCGCCGCGCGCCGGCCATGACCGACCCCACGCGCCGGCCCGGGTCCATCACCGTGTCCCAGCATTTGTGGAGATCGCCGTTGGGCACCACCACATAGCTGTTGGGTTTCACCGCGGTGCACAGCCCCAGATGGCGGGGCATGCGGGGCATCTTCATCAGCCCCCGCTCGAAGGCCAGCAGATGCAGCCGCGTCTCGGCTTCGGCATAATCGGTCTTGGACAGGCAGGCGGTGCAGCCGCCGGCGGCCTCGGCCACGCTCTCGACCGGGGCGAAATAGACCGAGACGCCGCTGCGGATGCCGAAGCCCCGCGCCGCCAGCGCATCGAGCAGCGCGCGCGCCTGCGGTTCGTTCCGGCCGTCGATATTGACCCGGACCGAGACCTTGAGCAGCCGCCGTTCGGTCACCGCCTGGATATTGTCGAGAATGCGCCGGAAGGTGCCGCGGCCGCTGGTCAGATGGCGGCGGCTGTCATGGGTGGCCTCGTCGCCGTCGATGGTGATCTGCACCTTGGCGACGCGCGCGGCCCTGAGCCGTTCGGCTACCGGCACGGTCATCCGATAGCCGTTGGAGATCATCATCGAGGTGTATTTCACCCCGTTCGCCTCGCACTGCCGGATCGCCTCGGCGGAGATGTCCCAGATCGCCTCCTGATCCATCAGCGGCTCGCCGCCGTACCAGGTCAGGTGAAAGCTGGTGCGGCCCGGCAGCTGCGCGGCGAGCCAGGCCTTGGTGGCGCTGCGCACCCGCGGGGTCATCCGGGTCAGCGGCTTGTCGACGCCCTGAAAGCAGTAGTGGCAGCCGAAGTTGCACGACAGCGTCGGCGCGATGGTCACCATCATGTGGCCGTCGTTGTGGCGGGCGCGCTCATAGCTGCTGCGCACGGCGGCGCCTTCGTCGGCGGCCTCGTTCACCACGAAACCGCCCTGAACGAAGCCGCGATAGGGCGCCGAAAACGGCAAGCTGCCTTCGGTCTGCAGCCGGTCCCACAGCGCGGCGTCGGCGGCCTCCCACAGCGCAAAGGCCTGAGATGCGGTGTTATAGGCCAGATGGCGGCCGCGCGTCAGCGGGATCAGCACCGTGTATCGCGACGGTTTGATCAGGGCGCGGCTGTCCTGCTGCGCTTCGCTATGAAACGGTCCGTCAGGCATAGCTAAATATACCTTGTTTTCGCGATTTTGCGAAGATCAGAAACAAAGTTGCGCTGATCGCCGCTGAGGCCGCAATAAAATATCCGACATCGGCCCAGGTCGCGGCCGCCATCGGGCCGGTCAGCTGTGGCAGCATCACGGTCGCCGCCGCATGCAGCAGGGCCACCGCCAGGATGCTGACGCCGATCAGCCGCAGGGTCAGCCACACCGCCCCTGCCCCCGCCGCGGCCAAGGCCGCCGGCAGGCCGGCCGGCATGTGGACGATGAACCAGGCCAGGAGACCGATCAGATAGATCGCCGGAAGGCTCTGGCCGAAGGATTTCAGCACCGCCTCGCGGAAGAACAGCTCTTGCGGCAGGGTGATCAGCGCGACCTGCAGCGCGGTCAGTTCCAGCGCGGTCGGCGCCGACAGCGGGCCGGTCGTCGTCAGCGCCGCCGCCGCGATCCCCGCCAGCCCCGATCCCAGGGCCAGCGCGCTGCGCCGCCAGCTCCAGTTCAGTCGGGGATTGCCATAGAGCGGCTGGCGGGACGGGCGCAGCAGATGGATCAGATCGCCCCGCAGCACCAGCACCGACACCAGCCCCAGCGTGCCGGCGGTGATGGCCGCGATCTCGGCCGGCGTCAGCCCGAATATCCCGTGCCGGAGCGTCTCGGAAAGCCCGACGAAGAGGAAAAAGGCTATGGCATAGCCGATGTGCAAGGGCTCCTCCCGTTAACTCGCTAATCAAAAAATGAATCAGAAACTCATCAACTATGGGCGCAGGCCAGGCGATTCGTAAAGTTTTGCCTTAGCCGCGTTATGCAAATAAGTGACCTAGGGGAAGCCTCAGGGGAACTTTCCTTTCTTGCCCGGGGACTTGCGGTGTTTCTTCACCCAGGCGCGCAGCATCCGTTTGCTGGCGGAAAAGGTCAGCAGTTCGGACGCCTCGGCGACCGAGAGCACCGCGCGCTGGCGCTGATGCGCCTCGGGCCAGCGTTTCAGCAGCCGCTCGACCCGCATCGGATAGAGCGTCAGGTCGATCTTGCCCTCGGGGTGATCGACGATGCCGCGCAGCTTCATCGTGCCGCTGCGGCGGCCGGTCAGCCCGGCCTCTTCGCGCGCCTCCTGCAGGGCGCTGTCGGCGCGCGACATGCCCGGGATGCGGCGGCCCTTGGGAAAGATCCAGTTGCGGTTGGTGCGGCTGGTGACCAGCACCACCCGCAGCTTGCCGCCCAGATAGAGAAAGGGCAGCGCGCCGTATTGCTTGCGGGGCTTGCCGGGACGCGGCATCGCTCAGCCCCGGTCCTGCGGCAGGCCGGAGACCACCAGCGCCCGGTTGCCATAGCGGCGATCCTCGGTCACTTCCGGCCCGAACCAGTCGGGCGGCACGAAGCCGGTGGCCTGCGCCGTGCTGGTGAATTCCACCTCGACCAGCCGCAGCGGCGCCAGCGCGCCGTGAAAGATGTCGAGCTCGAACCGCAGCCCGTCCGGCAGGGCGCCGATCCAGCGCTCCTTCTCCAGCCGCCGGCCCTCAGTCTCGGGCCAGAGCAGGTCGAACTGCTCGGCGCTCAGCGCCATGTTGCGTTCCTTGCGGGTCATGCCGCTGCCCGATTTCAGCGTCAGCACCGGCGCGTCGCCCTCGCGCCGCAGCCGCAGCTCGACCGAATCCTCGGTGCGGGTCAGATAGCCCTGACAGATCGGCACCCGGCGGGCGGCCGAGAGATCGGGCATCCGCGCCACCAGAAACTTGCGCTCGATCTCGATATAGTCGGTCATCGTCCCTCCCCGTCGTCAGAGCCGCGCCCGGACCTCCTGCCAGAGCGCGTCATAGGCCTGTCCCGCCACCCGGCTGGCGGCATAGGTGGCCACCGGCGCGCGATGCTGCCCCATCTTCTCGACCTCGGTCGAAAACGGGATGACGGTGTCCAGAAACAGGCCCGGAAATTCGCCGCGCATCTTGGTCATGGTGTCGTGATGCAGGCTCTTGCGGCCCTGCACCATCGAGAAAAACGCCACCAGTTTCCCCTTGTCCAGCGCGTGGTCGTCGAAGAACTCCAGCAGCTGCTCGAAGGTGCGTTCCGACAGCGTGGTCGGGATCACCGGCACCACGATCCGTTCGGCCGCCTTGAACACGTTCTCCGACAGGGTCGAGATATTGGGCGGGCAGTCCAGCACGATGACGTCGTAATCGCTGTCCACCGCCTTCAGCGCCTTCTTCAGCCGCGAGCGGGTGTTCTTCATCCGCGACAGGAAGATGTCGAAGTCCCGATAGGTCATATTCGCCGGCAGGATGTCGAGATTGTCGTAATCGCTGCCCCGGATCGCGCCGGTGAAGCGTTCGACATCCTTGAAGAAACTTTCGTCCTTCAGCTTCTTCGACGGCTTGACCCGGAAATAGAACCCCGAGGCGCCCTGCGGGTCGAGATCGCACAAAAGCGTGCTGAGCCCGCTGGCGGCGGCGGCATAGGCCAGGTTCACCGCGGTGGCGGTTTTGCCGACGCCGCCCTTGTTGCTGTAACAGGCGATGACTTTCATGCCTCTCCCTCTTCATGAAACAGCGCGCGGAACAGCGCGCGCGGCCTGTCGCTGTCGAATTGGGCGAAATTCTCGACCACCTGGGCGCGCTCCTCCAGCTGGCGCCGATGCAGCACCGCGATCAGTGCGCCGACGCTCTGCGCGATGGCCAGATCGGTGGCGCGGTCGGCGGCGCGATGGCTGTCCTGAAACGCCCGCAGGCTGGCCTGCTGCACCGAATAATCGTTGAACCGGCCCAGATTGTCCTGCAGCCGCTTCAGCGGCTTGATCAGCTTCCGGATGTCCTTGTCGGGGAACAGCGGCGCGAAGAATTCGATCAGATAGCGCAGCTTCTTGCAGCCGATCCGCAGCGCGTGGATCTCGTGATCGGGGGTGGCGTCGTCGATCTCGGCGGCGATCTTGCAGACCTTGCGATAGCGCTTCCAGATCAGCCCGCGGGCATAGTCCAGCGCCGGGCGCTCGGCCTCGGGCCCGGGGCTGAGGACGTCGGGATCGTCGAACATCTCCTCCAGCCGGCCGATCTCGGCGGCATAGCCGGCTGAGCGCAACCGGCGGCCCAGGGCCGCCAGCGCCGCCGCGCGCTCCAGCGCGAACAGCTCGAACATCGCCCGCAGGCCGGCGTGCAGCCCCTCGGGCAGCAGATCGAAATAGAACGGCCGCTCCAGCAGATAGACATCCAGATCGCGCATCCGCCCGGTGGGCTCCATCAGCGCGGCGAAGGCGGCCTTCAGCTCCTCGGTCAGCGGCGCCGTGTAGACGCCGCGGAACAGGCTGAGCACCGAGCGCACCTTGCGCAGCGCCACCCGGTAGTCGTGCAGGAATTCGGTGTCCAGATCGGCGAGGATGCCGGCCTCGTTCTGCCGCGCCACCGCGATATGGGCGGCGATGATGGCATTGGCGGCGTGCCAGACGGGATCGTCGGGCGCGATCGGGATCGCCGGCTTCGGATCGTAGCCGCCGCAACCGGGGAACAGCAGCCGGCACAGACCGGCGCACTCGCTCCGCGGGGCCGCGCCCTTGAGCCGGCGCGCCAGCTGGTCGTAGGCGGCATCATAGCCGCGCAGCCGCTGCAGCTCGACCAGGGTGACGCAGGCGCCGCCGCCCTCGGGCTCCAGCCGGCGCAGCACGGCGCGCGCCTGGGTCTTGTCCTGATCGTCCAGCAGCGCGACGCGGCAGCTGTGCATCCGGCCGCGCCCCAGTGCCAGCAGGCTGCGCAGCGGCGGCAGATCGTCCAGCGCGGCGCAGACCGGACCGGGCGCCAGATCGGCGGCGAAATTGCCCGCCCGCGCCGCCGGCTGGTCGCAGCAGGCGCCCTCGGCGGTCAGCAGGATCAGCTGGCCGCCGGCCTCGATCAGCACCCGGCCGGACTTGCACAGCGGCTGGTCGAAACAGTCCAGCAGGGCAAATTCCACCGGCTCGGCTGCCGGCTCCCACTGCAGGCGCAGGGCGCCGGCGTCCTTGCCCAGGGCCTCGCTCCCGATGGCGCCTGACAGGATGAAACTCTCTCCCGCGCCCGGTCTCATCTTCG
>JBFXGQ010000289.1:0-6225 GCA_050177915.1 Pseudodonghicola sp.
ACCAAGCGCGGCGAGGGCAATCAGATGCTGGTGCGGCGGATCGACTGAGCCGCCTCACACCCCGTAGCGGGCCATGAACATCTCGACCGCCTGATCGACAGTCTCTGCGATCTCCGCCTCGCTGAACTCGGTCTGGATGCCGAACATCGCCCGGCTCCACAGCCGCGCCTTGCAAAGCTCGGTGAACTGCTCGGCCGCCATCGGGATATCGTCGATCGCCAGCTCGCCCCGGGCCACCGCGCGCGCCAGATAATCGCTCAGCCGTCGCGCCCCGGTTTCCGGGCCGCAGGTATAAAAGGCGCGGCCCAGTTCGGGGAACCGCTCGCGCTCGGCGACGCAGATGCGGAACACCCGCTGGGCGAAATCCGACAGCAGGAAGGTCAGGATGTGGCGCGCCGAAAACGTCAGCACCTCGCGCACCGGCCGGGTGTCGTCGACATTGTCCAGCGCCCGCTGCGCCATCAGGTTGCATTCGTTGATCGCCACCTCGATAAACAGCACGCGCTTATCCGGGAAATAGCTGTAGAGCGTGGCCTTGGAGACGCCCGCGGCCCGGGCGATGTCGTCGACGCTGGCGCCCTCGAAACCATCGGACAGGAACACCGCACGCGCGCCGGCCAGGACCTGATCGAATTTGCGGCCAGTCCTGACGACTGCGGAAAAGTCGCTCATCCATTTCCTCCGGTTGGCGCCCGTTTGCGTGATATAAACCGCCTGGTTCAGCTGCACCAGCCGCCTGCATTCAAACACTTGCAGAGCCGGTGTCGTGCCGATACTTAGAATGGATCTAAACCGAGGCATAGAGATGCAGTTCTTTGCACGAAAGCGGTTCCGCGATCTGAGCGAACAGGAAATCCTGGCGCTGGCGATCTCCTCGGAAGAGGACGACGCCCGCATCTATCGCAGCTACGCCGAACGGCTGCGCGCCGAATTCCCGGCCACCGCCAAGATGTTCGACGGCATGGCCGAGGAGGAGGACGGCCACCGCCAACGGCTGATCGCGCTGCACAAGGACCGGTTCGGCGACGCCATCCCGCTGATCCGGCGCGAACATGTGGCAGGCTACTACAATCGCCGGCCGATCTGGCTGGTCGAAAATCTCGGCATCGAGCGGATCCGCGAAGAGGCGGTGACCATGGAGCGCGATGCCGAGACCTTCTATGTCACCGCCGCCAAACGCTGTTCGGATGCCTCCACCCGCAAGCTGCTGGGCGATCTGGCCGCCGCCGAGGCCAAGCACGAGACCCTGGCCGAGAGGCTGACCGACGAGCATCTCGACGCCGAAAGTCGCCATGACGAGAATATCGTCGCCCACCGCCAGTTCGTACTGACCTGGGTGCAGCCGGGGCTGGCCGGGCTGATGGACGGGTCGGTCTCGACCCTGGCGCCGATCTTCGCCACCGCCTTCGCCACCCAGGACACCATGACCACCTTTCTGGTCGGCCTCGCCGCCTCGGTCGGCGCCGGCATCTCGATGGGCTTCACCGAGGCCGCCTCGGACGACGGCCAGCTGTCGGGTCGCGGCTCGCCCTTCAAGCGCGGGCTGGCCTCCGGCGTGATGACCGCCCTGGGTGGGCTGGGTCACGCCCTGCCCTATCTGATCCCGCATTTCTGGACTGCCACCGGCATCGCCTTCACCATCGTCTTCTGCGAGCTCTGGGCAATCGCCTGGATCCAGAAGAAGTACATGGAAACGCCGTTCCTGCGCGCCGCGCTGCAGGTCGTGCTGGGCGGTGCGCTGGTGCTGGCGGCCGGCATCGTCATCGGCAGCGGCTGAGCGGCGC
This sequence comes from Pseudodonghicola sp., assembly GCA_050177915.1. Lineage (GTDB taxonomy): Bacteria > Pseudomonadota > Alphaproteobacteria > Rhodobacterales > Rhodobacteraceae > Pseudodonghicola. The sequence continues at coordinate 1,785 of JBFXGQ010000289.1, forward strand.
TTGCAGCGCCCGGCGCCAGCCGTTACCGATTGACCCATGGTCGAGATTTTCCTCAGAACCCTGCCATTCTTCGCGCTGATCGGCCTGGGGTACTGGGCCGGGCGGAGCCGCTTCTTTTCGCAAGAGGCGACCGCCTATCTCACCAAATTCGTCTTCTACTTCGCGCTCTCGGCGATGATCTTCCGCTTCGCCGCCAACCTTTCCTTCGCCGAGGTGTTCAACGGCCGGCTGGTGCTGGGCTATCTGGCCGGAACGGCGGCGATCTATGCCCTCGCCACGCTGGTCGCCTTCTTCCGCGGCCTCGACATCCCCACCGCCGCGATCGAGGCGCAATGCGCGGTGATCGGCAATGTCGGCTTTCTCGGCCTGCCGATGCTGATCCAGCTGTTCGGCGAGGCCGCGGTAGGCCCGATCATGCTGGTGCTGGCGACCGATCTGGTGGTGTTCTCCTCGCTGGTGGTGATGCTGATCAACGGCGGCCGCGACGGGCGGCTCAAGCTCGCCACCCTGCGCGCCATGGGGCTGGGGCTGGTGCGCAACCCGATGATCGTCTCGATCGTGCTGGGGCTCGGCTGGTCGGCGCTGGCGCTGCCGGTGCCCGGGCCGATGAACGATTTCGTCACCATCCTGGGCGGCGCCGCCACCCCCGGCGCGCTCTTCGCCATCGGCGCCTCGCTGGCCGGCAAATCGGCCGAGCGGGTGCAGATCGCCGGCTGGCTGTCGATCTGCAAGCTGGCGCTGCATCCGGCGGCGGTGGCGGTCGGCGTGCTGCTGCTCTTCCCGCTCGACAGCTTCTCGGCCACGGTGGTGATCACCGCCGCCGCCCTGCCGGTAGCGGGCAATGTCTACATGCTGGCGCAGCACTACGGGGTGGCGCCGCACCGGGTCTCGGCCACGATCCTGCTGTCGACCGTGGCCAGCATCGTCACCGTGCCGGTGGTGATCGCCTGGCTCACCGGGTCCTGAGGCCCCGAAGGCCCCGCCGCTTCTTCTCGGCAAAAATACTCCCGCCGGAGGCGCCCGCCCTTTACGCAAGCCCGCCGGCCCGGTAGCCAGAAGCGAACCGATACGGGAGCAAGCGATGATGGAAACCCTGTCCGAAAACACCGCCTTCGGTGGCATCCAAGGCGTCTACAAACACGCCTCCGACGCCTGCGGCTGCGACATGACCTTCGGCCTCTTCCTGCCGGAAGAGGCGCAGGACGGCCCGGTTCCGGTGCTGTGGTATCTCTCCGGCCTCACCTGCACCCATGAGAACGCCATGACCAAGGCCGGCGCCCAGGGCTGGGCGGCCGAACATGGCATCGCACTGGTCTTCCCCGACACCTCGCCGCGGGGCGAGGGCGTCGCCGATGACCCGGCCTATGACCTGGGCCAGGGCGCCGGCTTCTACGTCAACGCCACCGAAGCCCCCTGGGCACCGCATTTCCGCATGTGGGACTATGTCGCCGAAGAACTGCCCCGGCTGATCGACGCCAATTTCGCCATCGACCCGGAACGGCAGGCGATCACCGGCCATTCCATGGGCGGCCATGGCGCGCTGACGCTGGCGATGAACCTGCCGGGCCGCTACCGCTCGGTCTCGGCCTTCGCGCCGATCGCCAACCCCAGCGCCAGCGACTGGGGCCGCAAGCAGCTGACCGCCTATCTCGGCACCGACCAAAGCCACTGGGCCCGCCATGACGCCAGCCTGATGATGCGCGAGGCAGGATTCGACGGCCCGGTGCTGATCGACCAGGGCGCCAGCGACCAGTTCCTCGACCTGCTGAAGCCCGAGGCGCTGGCCGAGGCCATCGCCGCCCGCCGGCAGGACGCGGCGTTCCGCATGCAGAAGGGCTATGACCACAGCTACTTCTTCGTCTCCTCCTTCATGGAGGATCACGTCGCCTTCCACGCCCGCGCGCTCTGGGACTGAGCCGATGGCCGCGCTCTATATCGACGCCGACGCCTGCCCGGTGAAGGCCGAGGCCGAGCGCGTGGCGACCCGTCACGGGCTGCGGATGTTCGTGGTCTCGAACGGCGGGCTGCGGCCGTCGCAGAACCCGCTGGTGCAGACCGTTATCGTGGCCGAGGGCGCCGACGAGGCCGACAAATGGATCGCGGAGCGCTGCAGGCCGGGCGATGTGGTGGTGACCGGGGACATCCCGCTGGCCGCCAAATGCGTCGCCGCCGGCGCCCGCGTGCTGCGCCACAACGGCGAGGCCTTCACCGAGGCCAATATCGGCCAGCAGCTGGCCATGCGCGATCTGATGGCAGACCTCCGCGCCGCCAATCCGCTGGGCGCGGGCGGCGGCGGGCGCGGCTTTACAAAGGCCGACCGCTCCCGTTTTCTGGACGCGCTGGAACGCGAGATCCGGGCGGCCGCGCGCTGAGGCGCCGGCCGCAAATTTCTTCGAAGAAATTTGCCAAGAAAATTTGAATTTTCTTGGCGGGAAGGGACCGACAGGATGCAACCACAGGCGGTGATTTTCGACATCGGCAATGTGCTGATCGAATGGCAGCCGGAACGCTTTTACGATTCGGTGATCGGCGAGACGCGCCGGCGCGAGATGTTCTCGACCGTCGATCTGCACGGGATGAACGACCAGGTCGACCAGGGCGGACATTTCACCGACACGATCTATGGCACCGCCGAGGATTACCCCGACTGGCGCGACGAGATCCGCATGTGGCACGACCGCTGGATCGAGATGGCCACCCCCGCCATCGACCATTCGGTACGCCTGCTGCGCGCGCTCAGGGCCAAGGGGATCCCGGTCTTCTCGCTCACCAACTTCGGCATCCAGAGCTTCGATTACGCCGCCACCCATTACCCCTTCCTGCTGGAGTTCGACCGCCCCTATATCTCCGGCCATCTGGGGGTGATCAAACCCGACCCGAAGATCTATCAGATCGTCGAGGAGGATTGCGGCGTGGCGCCCGGGGCGCTGCTCTTTGCCGACGACCGGCCCGACAATATCACCGCGGCGCAGGCGCGCGGCTGGCAGACCCATCTGTTCACCGGCCCGCAGGGCTGGGCCGACCGTCTGGTCGCGGCCGGCCTGCTGACCGAGGAGGAGGCACAGTGAGCACCGCGATCCCGATCATCCCCTTCGACGAGGGCGAGAAGCTGCTCGACTGGCTGCAGCTGACCGATGCGCTGGCCGATGGTCACAAGCTGCCCAGGGCCGAGATCGGCGATACCTTCCTCTACCGCGATCCCGACACGCTGCTGTCCCGCGCTGCCTGGATCGACGGGCTGGGCAGCGCGGTCAAGACGGCGACGGTGTTTCCCCGCAACCCCGAACACGGGCGCCCGATGGTGAACGGCTCGGTCTGCCTGTTCTCCGATCTCGACGGCACGCTCGAGGCGCTGGTGGATTTCCACCTGGTCACCAAATGGAAGACCGCCGGCGACAGCCTGCTGGCCGCCCGCCGTCTGGCCCGGCCGGACAGCGAAAGCATCGTGATCGCCGGCGCCGGCACCGTCGGCCACTCGCTTTGCGAGGCCATTGCCGAGGCCTTTCCGCGGGCCAGGATCGCGCTGTGGAACCGCACCACCGCCAAGGCCGAGGCGCTGGCGCGCGAGATCGGCAGCGTCGATGTCGCCGCCGATCTTGAGGCGGCGGTGCGCGGCGCCGACATCGTGGTCAGCGCCACCATGTCGTCCGAGCCGCTGATCCGCGGCGACTGGCTGCATCCGGGCCAGCACCTGAACCTGATCGGCGCCTATCGCCCCGACATGCGCGAAGCCGATGACGCGGCGCTGAAACGGGCGAAGATCTATGTCGACAGCCGCGACACCACCATCGGCCATATCGGCGAGATCCAGATCCCGCTGGATGCGGGCGTGATCACCGAGGCCGACATTCTGGCCGATTTCTACCAGCTCGACGCCTTCGAGACCGGCGGCGAGGACGAAATCACGCTGTTCAAGAACGGCGGCGGCGCCCATCTGGACCTGATGACCAGCCGCTATATCCTCGACCGCTGGGAGGCGGCGCAGGGGTAGGTGCGCGACGGGCGGGCTTCGGTCCGTCCTGCACCGTCCAGACACGCGCCTCAGATCTCAGCTCCCTGCGCGGAATCAAGGCCGAAGGCCGCCGCGCAAGCGCCGGACCGTCCCCGCGGTCAGGCGCTTGCGCGGCCTGCTCCCTATGTCGAGCGGCAGCAGCGGGTCCATTGGGATCAACGGAAACGCCCTACGCCACTGCGCGCAGCGCCAGCGGACGTTCCCGCACCGGCAGGTGCACCACCGCGCTGAAGGCGCCGACACCGACCCCGATCCACCACACGAAGGTGTAATCGCCGAAGGTGTCGTACATCCGCCCGACCAGCCAGACGCCGAGGAAGCTGCCGATCTGGTGGCTGAGGAACACGATGCCATAGAGCGTGCCCATATAGCGCAGCCCGTAGATCTGCGCGATCAGCCCGCTGGTCAGCGGCACGGTCGCCAGCCACA
>JBFXGQ010000290.1:0-6215 GCA_050177915.1 Pseudodonghicola sp.
ATGACCCGCACCAAACTGATCGGCGTGCGCGACGCGCTCGGCGTGCGGCCGCTGGTGCTGGGCCGCATCGGCGACGGTTGGGTGCTCAGCTCGGAGACCTGCGCGCTGGACATCATCGGCGCCGAATTCGTGCGCGAGATCGAGCCGGGCGAAATGGTGGTGATCTCGCCCGAGACCGGGGTCGAAAGCCGCCGGCCGTTCCGCCAGAAGAAACCGCGCTTCTGCATCTTCGAACATGTCTATTTCTCGCGCCCCGATTCGATCCTCGGCGGTCGCTCGGTCTACGAGACCCGCGAGGCGATCGGTGTGGAGCTGGCGCGCGAGGCGCCGGTCGACGCCGATCTGGTCTGCCCGGTGCCCGACAGCGGCACCCCCGCGGCGATCGGCTTCGCCCGCGAAAGCGGCATCCCCTACGGCATGGGCATCATCCGCAACCAGTACATGGGGCGGACCTTTATCGAGCCCACCGAACAGATCCGCAACATGGGCGTGCGGCTCAAGCTGAACGTCAACCGGGCGCTGATCCGCGACAAGCGGGTGATCCTGGTCGACGACTCGGTGGTGCGCGGCACCACCTCGCGCAAGATCAAGGAAATGATCCTGGATGCCGGCGCCAAGGAGGTGCACTTCCGCATCGCCTCGCCGCCCACCGCCTGGCCGTGCTTCTACGGCGTCGACACGCCGCAGCGCGACAAGCTGCTGGCGGCCACCATGTCCGAAGAGGAGATGCGCGAGCATCTGGGCGTCGACAGCCTCAAGTTCATCTCGCTCGACGGTCTCTATCGCGCCGTGGGAGAGCCCGAGGGCCGCAACAAGTCCTGCCCGCAATATTGCGACGCCTGTTTCTCGGGCGAATATCCGGTGGAACCCGCCGATATGATCGAAAAGGGCTTCCGCCTGAAAGCCGCCGCCGAATAGGCGCCGACCGGCCGGCGGGCTTTGGCCGACCGGGGCGTGTCCCGGTTTTCCTCGGCCCGCCCGGACGCTATTCCCCATGCCTGAGCCGAGGGTGACTCGCAGAGATCCCCACGGTCGGTGACAACAACCGGGAACAGCGACCGGGGCGCCGCCGTTGCGCGCCCCCGCGGAAAGATCAGATGACGAATATGAGTAAGGCGGGCGGTACGCCCGCGAACGTGGCCGATCTGGCCACGACCCCCAAGGCATTGCCCCAGGGCGGGCTGACCCTGATCGGGTTGACCGGCAACGCCCGGGGCTTTCGCGCGCTGGTGCGCCTGCCCGGCGGCCGTATCAAGACGGTCGAACCCGGCACCCGGCTGGCCCAGGGTCAGGTGGTGGCGATCGACGGCGACGGGCTGATGCTGCAGCACATGGGCAAGACCCAGCGCATCGCCCTGCCCGACGACTGAGCCCGCCGCGCCGCCCCGTCGGGTCGGAGCGGTCTCGGCGCAACCGCCTCAGCGCGTGTCCGTCCGGGCAGAGGGCTTTTAGCCCTCCGCCACGACCTGCGCCGTGGTCGGCGACGGGCGGCTCCCTCCGTTCGGAACGCCCCCCTGTCCGGCCTGGCAGGGACTGGCCAGGACACCCGCTTCATGACGTGATGGCCCCGTTCGAAATCGGCGCCATGGCGCCTTGAGCGCCGGGGGACAGGAGCCCCCCATGACCGGCGACCGATTTGGGCGCGCCCGGCGCAAGCTTTCCGGCGGCTCCATCCGCATCCGCGCGCAGGTGCACGGCTCTGCGCGACGGCGCATGCGGAATCCTATCTGCGCGCCATGCCGATCCAGCCCGACCGGGTGGATGCGGTGTTCGACCACATCCTGCGGCGGCCGCGACCTGACCGAAGGGACGGCCCGGGGCGGAGACGATCACATCACGCTGACCGACGAGGGACGCGATCTGCGTCTGGCCAATTCGACCCTGCAGTTCGCCGGGGATTTTCTGACCGTGAAGGCCGCGCGACCCTGCGACGCGGCGCGGATACCCTTGTCGGCAGCTATCCTGCGGTGACGCTGGGCGATGCGCCTGTCCGCACAGGACAAACGCATCCCGCGCCAATCGGCGCGGGGTGGATCGTCAGGGGCCATGCGCGTGCCCGGCTGTTCAGAACTTGATCTGCCCGCCGCCCGCGACCGCACCACCGGTTGCCGGAGCGGAAATCTTGTTGATCTGCACGAAGACGACGATCCGCTCGGTCGAGGGTTCGCTGATCATCGTCTCGACCTGCCAGTGCTTCGGCCCCGAAACATCGGTCAGGTTGGTGGCGTTGTTCTCAAGCTCCGTCGAGGACAGCCCCCAGACGAACTGCTCCCCCCGGAAAGCCCTCATCACGAAGACATTCATATGATCGGACGGGCTGCCGTAGGCCTTGTGGAGAGACGACACGATCTGCTGTTTCGTCACCCCGACGGCGCTTTGCATCAGCACCAGCGAGATCAGCAGCCCCTCCTCGTCGAACCGGGCGATGCCGCAGCTATGCAGACGGTCATCCACGGTGCGGCAATCGAAATCCTTGCCGAAGAGACTGGCGCTTGCGGGATCGTAGTCGGTGTTGCCCGTGCGCTGCAACATACTGCCCGAGTTGTGCAGATTGATGGATTCAGTGTTCGTTCCGAACAGGATCTTCCGCGCCCCGACCTTGACCTGATAGCCGTTGTCGGCCAGCCAGCTTTCGAACGCGGCCTTGGCCATCCCCAGCGGCACCCCCTGAATGGCGATCTTTTCAGTCTCGAGGGCATGCTCGTCCACAGGGCTGTCGGCCCCTGCGATCGCCCGATATTCGGACGGATCGAGCGCGGCCTCATGGACCAGACGATTGTCACGCTGGGCGAAGGCCTTGACCGCGACGATCTGGCCGCGAATGCTCCGGTCCCGCGTCTCGGCAACGGCAAACGGACGGATCGCGATCTCAAAGGTCAGACCGCCGTGGGGCGCCAGATCGCGGATGGCCTTCGCTTCGGAAACCGGCATGATCCAGTTTCGAAAGTCTGCGGCGTTTTCCATTGTCAGGCCGTACCTTCGCGCTGATCCGAAGGGGAAATAGACGCCCGGCTCGAAGATATCGAACTGATACCCGCCAAGATCGGCATTATATTCCCCAAAGCGGGAATTCGTGCGCAACAGGATCAGGTCGATATTCGCGTTCCCCTCGTATAGGGCACGCATCTTCGCCATCACCTGCTTGAGCACGGCGGGTTTGTCGAATTCGTTGGCGCTATAATATTCGGAACTCCGGCGCGCGTCCTGCTCGAAGTTCGGAGGATCGCCCGCCAGGTAATGGTAGAGAGAAATGATCTGCTCATCGCTCGGGTTCTCGATGGTTTCGGCATGCAACGCTGCGGGATGGATCCCCATCAGCCCAATTGCCGGGACTGCCCACGACACCGCCATGACAGCAACCATCCCTTTAAGACTTGGATATTTTCGCATGAAACCTTCCCGAGGTTGCCGCAGTTTTTCGCTCATACCCACGGTGGTAGTCCGGGCCAGAGGAATCTGAAATACGGGGATTTCCCCCTATCGACCGTCAATCGCCAACGATGTCGCGCGGCGGGCCTGTGCCGGATGAAGCAGGCGCGATCCATGCTGGAAACCCGCGTGTTTCCCCGACTACGGGGAACTGCGCCCTCTCGGCGGGGACGTTACGGTGCGGCGATTCCCAGCATCACCGCCTTGGCGGCAAGGTGATGCTTGTTGCGCGCGCGCAGCTTGCGCGCCGCGTTTCGCAGGTAATGCTCGATGGTCCTGTCGGACAGCTTCAGGGCGTCGGAAATTTCCTGATTGTGCAGCCCCTTGCACACCAGCCGAAGGCATTCGAGCTCGCGCGCCGACAGCCGGTAGGACTTCTGCAGCATCCGAGGCCGCTTGACGGCCTCATCGAACACCAGGCAAAGCTGCGAGATATAATCCCACCGCTCGGTCAGAAGGCGCGATGCATCGCTTTGCTGGTCCTTCGAGACGCAAAATCCGATACCGCTGATCAAGAGATCCTGGCGATCCTTGATCGGGATGACGAACCCTTCCTGCAGCCCATAGTCTGACGAAATCTCGTTGAATACATTTCTTTTGGGCGTGCGATACCTGTCCTTGATCGCACTCCATCTGGCGGGTCGGTCGCTGTGACTGCAATGCAGAACGGCATAGTCGTGATCCGCCATGCCTTCGCCTATATATGTTTGCAGATAATCGGCATCATAGGTCGAATAAAAAACCATATCGTCGCTGATCGAGCCGTTCCGCAGATCGGTATAGAGAACATAGGTTCCGCCCGTGAACCCGAATTGATCCATTTCCCGATTGATTCGCTGCCATGCCTTTTCCGGGCAATTCATATTGCGGATCGCTTCCGCGAAATCGAGTGTCTTTCGGTCGATCATCATTCGGGAAGCTTCCGTTCGTATCCAACGAGCCTCTCAGCCTTCGGCATATCGAACGCGCAAAGCGCGCCTGGGCCGAACTGTGAATTCAGGATACTTCAGCAGATGCATTCATGACAAGCATCGGTGAAAGGCCAGTTCCGGGGAGCGCTCGTTTCCCGCCACCGGCATTTCCAGCCCAATACGCATTTCGTCAGGGGGTGTTGCGCCGATCGACGGCCCGCCCGAGGCCCGTCCGAGATCCGCCGTGCAGGTCGTCGTGGCACGGCGGATGGGGGCTGTGGCGATCGCGCCACGGGCCAGGACCGACAGGATGCCGGCGCGCTTTCGTGCCCGGGGCGCCACCGTCCCCGCCAGACACCGGGACGCCGAGGCCCGAACGCGGCGCCTGTTTCAGATGCCGGTCCGGCAGCGCCCCCTGCCGCCCCTTGACGCGGCACCGGAAAGGCCGCAAACCCCGGACCATGACACAGATTGCCCTGATCACCGGCGCTTCGCGCGGTCTTGGCGCCGCCCTGGCCGAGGCGCTTTGCGACAGCCACCATATCGTCGCGGTCGCCCGCACCACCGGCGCGCTCGAAGAGCTCGACGACCGCATCAAGGCGCGCGGCGGCAACGCCACGCTGGCGCCGATGGACATCACGGTGCCCGAGGCGATGGCGACGCTCTGCCGCGGCATCCACGACCGCTGGGGCCGGGTCGATATCTGGCTGCACACCGCGATCCATGTGGCGCCGCTCAGCCCGGCGCAGTTCATCGACGCCAAGGACTGGGACAAATCCGTCGCGGTCAATGCCAGCGCCACCGCGCTGCTGATCACCTATGTCGCGCCGCTGCTGGGCGACAGCGGCCGCGCGGTGTTCTTCGACGATCCGCGCGCCGGGCAGAAGTTCTTCGGCGCCTATGGCGCCACCAAGGCGGCGCAGATCGCGCTGGCGCGCAGCTGGGCGGCCGAGACCCCGCGCACCGGCCCGCATATCCATGTGCTGGAGCCGCGGCCGATGGCCACCGCCCTGCGCGCCCGGTTCTTCCCCGGCGAGGAGCGCGACACGCTGGCCCGCCCGGCGGATGAGGCACAGCGCCTGCTGGCCACGCTCTGAGCGGCGCGAAAGGCGCCCTGCGGCCACGGCAGCCGGGCGTTTTTGACAGCTGAAGCGGCCGCTTGCTTGCCCCGGCCGGCAGGCGCGGCTATCAAGACGCAAACGGGGCGGGCTTACATGCGCATTCTTCTGACCAATGACGACGGCATCAACGCCCCCGGGCTTGAGGTGCTGGAGGCGATCGCCGAGGATCTGGCCGGCCCGCAGGGCGAGGTCTGGGTCGTCGCCCCCGCCTTCGAACAATCCGGCGTCGGCCATTCGATCAGCTACACCCACCCGATGATGATCGCCAAGCTGGGCCACCGCCGTTTCGCCGCCGAGGGCAGCCCGGCAGACTGCGTGATGGCCGGCCTGCACGACGTGATGAAGGATGTCCGCCCCGATCTGGTGCTCTCGGGCGTCAACCGCGGCAACAACTCGGCCGAGAACGCCCTCTATTCCGGCACGCTGGGCGGCGCCATGGAGGCGGCGCTGCAGGGCATTCCCGCGATGGCGCTGTCGCAGTATTTCGGCCCCGCCAACCTCGGACTCGACAACCCGTTCGACGCCGCCGCCCATCATGGCGCCGATGTGATCCGCCGCATCCTCGCCGCCGGGCTCGACGCCGGCGAGGATTACCGGCTGTTCTACAACATCAACTTCCCGCCGGTCCCGGCCGCGGATGTGAAGGGGCTGCGCGCCGCCACCCAGGGGTTCCGCCGCAACACGCGCTTCTCGGTCGAGCCGCACAGCTCGCCCTCGGGCCGGCGCTTCCTGTGGATCAAGGGCGGCTACCAGC
>JBFXGQ010000291.1:0-6204 GCA_050177915.1 Pseudodonghicola sp.
GCCTTCTTCTCTTCGCGCAAATACTCTCGGGGGTGAATTGGCCGCAGGCCAAGAGGGGGCAGACAGCCCCCTTTTCCCCGCCGCCTCCCCGTCACCTCCCCGCCGGCTCATATCGGCAAAGAAAAAGCCCGGGCGCGAACGCCCGGGCTGTTTTCTCGTCAGAGTGAGGGGAGGAGGTCTCAGCTCTTCGAGAATTCCGGATAGGCTTCCATGCCCAGTTCCGCCATGTCGAGGCCGTTGATCTCGGTCTCTTCGTCCACCCGCAGGCCCATGATGGCTTTCAGGATGAACCACACCACGGTCGAGGCGATGCTGACGAACAGGCCGACAACCACGATCGAGTAGAGCTGGGTGCCCAGCGAGGCGTCGCCATTGGTGAAGACCACGGCGATGGTGCCCCAGATGCCGCAGACCAGGTGCACCGGGATGGCGCCGACCACGTCGTCGATCTTCAGCTTGTCCAGGAAGGGCACGGCGAAGACCACCAGGCAGCCGCCCACGGCGCCGATCAGGGTGGCAGCACCCAGGCCCGGGGTCAGCGGTTCGGCGGTGATCGACACCAGGCCGGCCAGCGCGCCGTTCAGCACCATGGTCAGGTCGGGCTTCTTGTACAGCAGTTGGGTCAGGATCAGCGCCGCGATCGCACCGCCGGCAGCCGCCGTGTTGGTGTTGGCGAAGATACGGCTGATGTCAGCAACGTTGGCGGCAGTGTCCATGTAGAGCTGCGAGCCGCCGTTGAAGCCGAACCAGCCCAGCCACAGGATGAACGTCCCCAGGGTGGCCAGCGTCAGGTTGGAACCCGGGAAGGGGTGCACCTTGCCGTCCTTGTACTTGCCGATCCGCGGGCCGAGGATGATGGCGCCGGTCAGAGCGGCCCAGCCACCCACCGAGTGCACGACGGTCGAGCCGGCGAAGTCGAGGAAGCCCGCTTCGTTCAGGAAGCCGCCGCCCCATTTCCACGACGCCTGGATCGGGTAGATCAGCGCGGTGAGGATGATGACGAAGATCAGGAAGGGCCACAGCTTGATGCGCTCGGCCAGGCTGCCCGACACGATCGAGGCGGTGGTGGCGCAGAACATCAGCTGGAAGAAGAAGTCCGACCCCACCGACGCATAGGTCAGGTCGGTCTCGGTATCGGCCAGACCCACCGGCTCGAGCGAGGTCAGCGAGAAGGCGCCGAGGATGCCGTTAATGCTCCAGGCGTCGCCCGGATACATCAGGTTGTAGCCGACCAGATAGTACATGATCGCGGCGAAGGCGAAGAGCGCGACGTTCTTCATCAGCTGCATGGTCACGTTCTTCTGCCGCACCAGGCCCGCTTCCAGCATGGAGAAGCCGGCCCCCATGAACATCACCAGGAAGCCGGTGACCAGGAACATGAAGGTGGTGAAGATGTAGCCGATCTCGCCGTTCGGCGGGGTTACGTCCGCCTCTTGCGCCAGGCCCAGCGTGGGCAGCGCAATCAGCGCCGCCGCGGCGGCAAGTGCGTTGAGTCGTTTCATAGCTCCGTTTCCCTTGGTTGCACGCCTCAGAGCGCGTCTTCGTTGGTTTCACCCGTGCGAACGCGGATTGCCTGTTCCACATCCAGCACGAAAATCTTGCCATCGCCGATCTTGCCGGTCTTCGCGGTGTTGGTGATGGTCTCGACCACCAGGTCGGCCATCGACGCGCTGACCACGATCTCAAGCTTGATCTTCGGTACGAAGTTCACGGCGTACTCGGCGCCGCGATAAATTTCGGTGTGGCCGGACTGCGATCCGAACCCTTTGATTTCCGTCACCATCATGCCGCGCACGCCGGCTTCGGTCAGCGCCTCGCGCACCTCCTCCAGCTTGAACGGCTTGATTGTCGCAATGATCAGTTTCACGAGCGTCCCCTTCGTTCGGCAGGTCCCCCTGCAAGTCGCACCGTCAGCAAGGCGCTACGGGGGCGCGAATGGAATGTTTTGTGCTGCAAAACTGAGATCTGACGGGGATGGATTGCACAATTTTTGCACAAATTACAATATATGCCTAAAAATTAGTCATTATAGAGTCGCGCAGCGGGTGGTTTACAGGCTCTCAACAAATCGGTTGGAGCACTGTATCCTGTGCCCAGAAAAAGATCGGGCAGGATCGGGCATGGCAGATTCATCGCGTCGCAAACCGCCTTTGGTGGCGGACAAACGCTATTCGTCCGGCGGGCGTTCGGCCGCTTCGGGCCGAAAGCCCGCGACGGCGGCCAGCAAGGCGAGCCCAAAGGCTGCCACCAAATCCACCGCCAAATCTTCGGCCAAGCCTTCGACCAAGACGGCGCGCCGCAGCAAGGCGCCGGCGCGCGGCTCGGGCGGCTCGGGCGGCTCGGGCAAGGGCGGCGGCGGCATCTTCGGCGCCATCCGTGGGCTGTTTCGCGGCATCTTCCGGCTGATCTGGGGGTTTTCCTGGCGCCTGGGCATGGTCTTCGTGCTGCTGGTCGCGGCCGGGGTCGGCTATCAGTACACCCAGCTGCCCGACATGACCGCGCTGCTTGACGGTCGGGCGCGGGGATCGGTGACGCTGCTGGACCGCAACGGCGATGTCTTCGCCTGGCGCGGCGACCAGTTCGGCGGCGTGGTGACCTCGGAAACGGTGTCGCCCTATCTCAAGCATGCGATCATCGCGACCGAGGACCGGCGATTCTATAAGCACTTCGGCATCAGCCCCCGCGGCGTCGCCAGCGCCGTCGCCATCAACCTGCGCGAAGGCCGCGGGCCGCTGTCGGGCCATGGCGGCTCGACCATCACGCAGCAGACCGCCAAGCTGCTCTGCCTGGGCGAACCCTATGATCCCGCCTCGGGCCGGACCGAGGCGGAATACGAGGCCGACTGCCGCGAAAGCACCCTGTGGCGCAAGGTCAAGGAGGCCATCTTCGCGATGGCGATGGAGGCCAAGTACTCCAAGAACGACATTCTGACGATCTACATGAACCGCGCCTTCCTCGGCGCCGGAGCGCGCGGCTTCGAGGCCGCCAGCCAGCGCTACTTCGGCAAGTCCGCGGCCGAGGTGAACCCGTCCGAGGCGGCGATGCTGGCGGGCCTTCTGGTCGCGCCCACCCGCTACGCGCCCACCAACAACCTGACCCGGGCGCAGAACCGGGCCAAGGTGATCGTCGGGCTGATGGAGGAGCAGGGCTATCTGACCGCGGCGCAGGCCAGCCAGGCGAGCAGCCACCCCGCCGAGCTGTCCGAGGCGGCGGCGGCGCGCGCCGGCGGCTATTTCGCCGACTGGGTGATGGACGAGACGCCCGATTTCTTCGCCGACAAGACCACCGAGGACGTGATCATCAAGACCACGCTGGACCAGCGCATCCAGACCTCGGCCGAGGAGGCGATGAACATCGTGTTCCAGGAAAAGGTGCGCGACGGCTCAAAGGCGCAGGCCGCCATCGTGGTGATGAGCCCCGACGGCGCGGTGCGCGCCATGGTGGGCGGGCGCAAGACGCGGGTCTCGGGCGTGTTCAACCGCGCCACCCAGGCGCAGCGGCAGACCGGGTCGGCGTTCAAGCCCTTCGTCTATGCCACCGCGCTCGACCTGGGCGCCTCGCCGCTGGATACCGTGGTGGATGAGCCCTTCTGCATGAATATCGCCGGCTCCGGCCAATGGTGCCCGCAGAACTATACCCACAAGTTCTATGGCGAGGTGACGCTGACCGAGGCGCTGAAGAAGTCGCTGAACATCCCGGCGGTGAAGATTTCCGAGAAATACGGCCGCGACAAGGTGCGGCTGGTGGCCAAGGAATTCGGGCTGGACAGCGATCTGGCGATGGGACCGGCGCTGGCGCTGGGGGCCTCGGAAAGTACGCTGATCGACATGACCGGCGCCTATGCCGGGATCCTGAACGGCGGCTCCTCGGTCAAGCCCTACGGGCTGAGCGAGCTTCGGCTGCTGGGCGACGACACCCCGGTCTTCGGCGCCTCGGGCGGGATCGGCGAGCGGGTGATCCGCCCCGAGGCGGCCCAGCAACTGGTCTGGATGCTGTCGCAGGTGGTCTCCGAGGGCACCGGCGGGCGCGCCCAGCTGCCCGGCTGGCAGGTGGCGGGCAAGACCGGCACCTCGCAGGAGGCGCGCGACGCCTGGTTCGTGGGCTTCACCGCCGATTACGTCACCGGCGTCTGGATGGGCTATGACGACAACACCCCGCTCAAGGGGGTGACCGGCAGCGGGCTGCCGGCCGAGATCTGGCACGAGACCATGGTCCGCATCCACGAGGGGCTGACCCCGAAACCGCTGCCGATGCGCGAGCCGGTCCCGCCGGCGCGGCCGGCGGCCGAGACGCGGGGCAACGGCGGTGGCCTGGGCAATGCGGTGGACCAGATCCTGCGCGACATCTTCGGCGGCGGCGCCAAGACGACCCGCTAGGGGCCGACACGGGGGGCGACACAGGGGGCCGGGCAAGCAAAAGGCCCGGCCCCTTGTCTTGGGGCCGGGCCTTGATCTTGACCTTGGATTTGGGCCTTGGATCGGGGGCCGTCCGGACCGGCCGGCGGGTCAGCCGGCGCTTTTCAGGTCGACGATCAGCTGGTCGATATTGCCCTTGCGCTTGTCGAGCATGGAGCCGATCTCGGTCCGCTCGGTCAGCAGCATGTTCACGCCTTCGATATAGATGTTGAAGAACAGTTCCTTGCCGGTGCGGTCCGACACGTTGAAGGCCACCTCGAAGGGCGATTCCCCGCGCAGGAAGGCGGTGGTGCGCACCTCGAGGAAATTCTTGATCTTGCGCACTTCCTTGACCTCAAGCCGGCCGCCGATGAATTCGCGGAACCGCTTGCCGTACTTGCGCGAGATATAGCCGGTGAAGGCGTCGGTGAAGGCGCGTTTCTGCGCCGCGCTGGCGCGGCGGCCATCCGCCCCCATCGCATAGGCCGCGATATAGGAAGTGTCGGAATAGGCCTGAAAGATGCGCTCGAAGTCGCGGTACATGGCGGTTTCGGATTTGCCGCTGTCGATCACCTTGTTGATCTCGCCGACCAGCTGGTCGACCATGCCGCGCGCCTTGCCTTCGTTCAGCGCCAGCGCGGCGCCGGGCAGGCCGGCAACGGCCGCCGCCGCGCAGGCTGTGCCGATCAGCTGTCGCCGTGAAAAGTGAAAAGTCATCAAAAACCCTCGGTGTTTACGTCGTCAGGCGTAATGTAGAGATCGGGAATGTCGCCTTCCAGTTTGAACCGGCGGTTCTGCATGTAGATTGTTCGTGATTGCGCGTAGCTGTCGGCGCTCTCGTAGAGGATCGCATCGACGGTGTCGGAGTAGCGACCGCGGTCGCCCATCCGCTTCACCACCTCGGCATAGAGCCCCAGGTTGTTGACCGGTTGGGTCTTGGCGAAGTCGAGCGGGTTGGTGAACAGGTTGATCACCACCCCCACCGCGTCGCGGGTGGTCGAGGGGCCGTAGAGCGGCAGCTCGACATAGGCGCCCTCGCCGAAGCCCCAGACGTGCAGGGTTTCGCCGAAATCGGTGTCGACCGGCGGGATCTCGAAGTCGCTGGCCGGGTCGGCCAGACCGGCAAAGCCGACGGTCGAGTTGATGACGAAGCGGGCAAGCGCCGTTCCGGCCTGTTTCAGGTTGCCCTGCAGCAGCGAATCGACCATCTGTCCCGGCATCGAGAGGTTTTCGGCGAACAGGTTGAAACTGTCGACCATGGGCGCCGGCACGATGGTGACGTAGCCTTTCGAGGCCGGGCGCAGCAGCGCCCTGTCGACGCCGATGTTGAAGGCGTGGATCGACCGGTTGGTCTGCTCGTAGGGGTCGAAGATCTCGCCGCTGGCCTTCTGTTCCGGCGTGGGCATGGCGCAGGCGGAGAGCAGAGTGGCAAGCCCGAGCAGACTGGCGGCGAGGAAGGGTCGCGGCGAAAAGTTCATGATTGACGTAGAATCCGTATTTGCTGGCAGCTGGGCGGTAGCACTTGAAATGGAGAGTCTTACGTGATTGGTCAAACCTGACAGTCCGTCCCTTAAAGGATGTGTGGCAGTATTGAAACAGACTCTGAACAGATCGCGTGTGGCGCCGCCGGTATTTTCGTCCGTATTTTGGCTCGTAGCCGGGCGCGTAGGAAGGTAGTTAGAGACCCATGGTACCCGCATATCGCAACAGCGGCGGCGCCGCGGATGGATTCGCCGAACTCAGGACCGCCCGACGGCAGAGCCGCGCGCTCTACTGGTCGGTGGGCGTGTTCAGTTTCTTTGCCAACCTC
>JBFXGQ010000292.1:0-6201 GCA_050177915.1 Pseudodonghicola sp.
AGATCGACCCTTCGGTGGACGATCCCGATATCGACGGAATCTACCGGGCCGGCGTGCTGTCGAATGTGCTGCAACTGCTGAAGCTGCCCGACGGCACCGTCAAGGTGCTGGTCGAAGGTCAGGCGCGCGTGCGCATCACCGAGTTTCTGGACAATGACGCCTTCTTCGAGGCGAGCGCCGAATATCTGACCGAGATGCCGGGCGACGTCACCACCACCGAGGCGCTGCTGCGCACCGTGGCCGACGAATTCGAACGCTATGCCAAGGTCCGCAAGAACATCCCCGAAGAGGCGCTGGCGGCGGTGAGCGAATCCACTGATCCCGCCAAGCTGGCCGACCTGATCGCCGGCCATCTGGGGATCGATGTCGAGCGCAAGCAGGAACTGCTGGAAACCCTCTCGATCTCCGAGCGGCTGGAGAAGGTCTATGGCCTGATGCAGGGCGAGATGAGCGTTCTGCAGGTCGAGAAGAAGATCAAGACGCGCGTCAAGTCGCAGATGGAGAAGACCCAGCGCGAATATTATCTGAATGAGCAGATGAAGGCCATTCAGAAGGAGCTGGGCGACGGCGAGGAGGGCGAGGGCGAGGTTGCCGAGCTCGAGGCCCGCATCGCCGAGACCAAGCTGTCGAAAGAGGCCAAGGAAAAGGCCGAGGCCGAGCTGAAGAAGCTGAAGAACATGTCGCCGATGTCGGCCGAGGCGACTGTGGTGCGCAACTATCTCGACTGGATGCTGTCGATCCCGTGGGGCGTGAAGTCGCGCGTCAAGAAGGATCTGACCCGCGCCGAGGAGATCCTCGACACCGATCACTATGGCCTGGAGAAGGTCAAGGAGCGGATCGTCGAATACCTCGCGGTGCAGCAGCGGTCGAAGAAGCTGAAAGGCCCGATCATGTGCCTGGTCGGCCCTCCGGGCGTCGGCAAGACCAGCTTGGGCAAATCGGTCGCCAAGGCGACGGGGCGCGAGTTCATCCGCATCAGCCTCGGCGGTGTGCGCGATGAGAGCGAGATCCGCGGCCACCGCCGGACCTATATCGGCTCGATGCCCGGCAAGATCATCCAGGCGCTGAAGAAGGCCAAGACCACCAATCCGTTGATCCTGCTCGATGAGATCGACAAGATGGGCCAGGATTTCCGGGGCGACCCGGCAAGCGCCATGCTGGAGGTGCTGGACCCGGAACAGAACTCCACTTTCGTGGACCACTATCTCGAGGTCGAGTATGACCTGAGCGACGTGATGTTCCTGACCACGGCGAACTCCTACAACATGCCGGGGCCGCTTCTCGACCGGATGGAGATCATCCCGCTGTCGGGCTATACCGAGGACGAGAAGCGCGAGATCGCCAAGCAGCACCTGTTGCCGAAGCAGATCAAGAACCATGGGCTGAAGGCCCAGGAGTTCTCGATGACCGATGAGGCGCTGACCGCCATCATCCGCTTCTACACCCGTGAGGCCGGCGTCCGGAACCTGGAGCGCGAGATCGCCAAGGTCTGCCGCAAGGCGCTGACCAAGATCGTCAAGAAAGAGGCCGAGAGCGTCACCGTGACGGCCGACAATCTGGACGATTTCCTCGGCGTGAAGAAGTTCCGCTATGGTCTGGCCGAGAAGGAGGATCAGGTGGGGGTCGTCACCGGGCTGGCCTGGACCAGCGTCGGCGGCGAGCTTCTGAGCATCGAGGCGCTGCGCCTGCCGGGCAAGGGCCGGATGAAGACCACCGGGAAACTGGGCGATGTGATGAAGGAATCGATCGACGCGGCCTCCAGCTACGTGCGGTCCATCGCGCCGCAGCTGGGGATCAAGCCGACGAAGTTCGACAAATGGGACATCCACGTCCACGTCCCCGAAGGCGCCACCCCCAAGGACGGCCCCTCGGCCGGTCTGGCGATGGTGACCTCGATCGTCTCGGTGCTGACCCAGATCCCGGTCCGCAAGGATGTCGCCATGACCGGCGAGGTCACCCTGCGCGGCAACGCGCTGGCCATCGGCGGGCTGAAGGAGAAACTGCTGGCCGCGCTGCGCGGCGGCATCAAGACGGTGCTGATCCCGCAGGAGAACGAAAAGGACCTGCCGGATATCCCCGACAACGTGAAGGAGGGGCTGGAGATCATCCCCGTCTCGCATGTGACCGAGGTGCTGAAGCACGCGCTGGTGCGCCAGCCGGAGCCGATCGAATGGGATGAGGCGGCCGAGGAAGAGGCCGCCGCCGCCCGCGCCAAGATCGCGTCGGAAGAGGGCGCCAGCGCCACCGCGCACTGAGCCGCGACCGCCGGACCCTGCCGTCAGACCATAAGGGGGCGGGCCTTCGGGCCCGCCCTTTTCGTTTGCAGTCGTCAGCGCAGCGGCGCCGGATATTGCCTTCGGCTCGGTCCGGGGGCAGTCTGATCCCTGCCGGCCGATGGAGGCGGCGGCGCGCAACCGGCCCAGTGGGGAGCCATGGCACTGTTTCCACAAACCGAGCCTCTGGCCGCCGGCTGGCTGCCGGAACAGGACGGACATGCGCTGTGGTGGGCGCGGTTCGGCAATCCCGCCCGCCCGGCGATCCTGCTGCTGCACGGCGGCCCGGGTGGCGGCACCCGGCCGCGCATGGTGCGGCTGTTCGATCCCGACCGCTGGCATATCGTGGCGATGGACCAGCGCGGCGCCGGCCGCTCGCACCCGCATGCCGGCGACGATCCGGCGGCGCTGACGGCCAATACGACGGCGCATCTGATCGGCGATATCGAACGGCTGCGCCGGCATCTGGGGCTGGAGCGGTGGACGGTCTACGGATCGTCCTGGGGTGCCACGCTGGCGCAGGCCTATGCCCATGCCCATCGCGACCGGGTGGTCGGGCTGATTCTGGCGGCGGTCACCTCGACCAGCCGGTTCGAGATCGACTTTCTCTATGGCGGCGCCGGGCATTTCCTGCCCGAAGCCTTCGACGCCTTCCTGGCCGGCGCGCCCGAGGGGCGGCCGGGGGTGGCGATGGCCGCCGCCTATGGCCGCCGGCTGACTTGCGGCGATGCCGCGACCGAGCGCGCCGCGGCGCTGGCCTGGTGCCGCTGGGAGGAGGCGGTGCTGCAGCTCGATCCGCGCGCCGAACCCTCGGGCAGCTTCGAGGATGCGCGCTTCCGGCTCGGCTTCGCCCGGGTGGTCACGCATTACTTTGCGCATCTCGCCTGGCTCGACCCGCCGCTGCTGGATCTGGCGCCGGCGCTGGCCGGCCTGCCGATGACGCTGATCAACAGCCGCCTCGATCTCTCCACCCCGCTCAGCACGGCATGGCGGCTGCACCGGGCGGTGCCGGGGTCCGAACTGGTCATCATCCCCGGATCGCTGCACGGCACCGTCTACGGCCCGCTGGCCGAGGCGATCGTCGCCGCCGGCAACCGGCACGCCGACCGGATCGCCTGAACCGCGGGGGCAGGCGGCCCGGCGCTCAGGCCGCGCTGAACGCCCGTGGCTGCGGCTGGCAATCGGCGCGGCGCCGCGCTAGGCTCGCTTCAGGTGTTCACAAGCCAGAGGCGGAGCAGTCATGGCCAAACCGAAACGTGGAACGAAGGCCGGCAAGACCGGCGCAGAGGCGCAGGCGACGGGCGAGGCGGATCTGCCCACGCGGCAGGTCGCGGCGACCGAGCTGCATGTGGTCCAGGTGGTCGAGGCCAAGCCGGCCCAACCGGATCTGCAGAAGAAGGAACTGATCGAGCGGGTGATCGAGCGCAGCGAGATCAAGCGGCGCGACGCCAGGCCGGTGGTCGAGGCGGTGCTCGCCATTCTGGGTGAGACGCTGGCCGAGGGGCGCGGGCTGAGTCTGGAGCCGCTGGGCAAGCTGCGCATCAACCGGACCGAGGAAAAGGGCAACCGCCGCGTGGTGGTGGCCAAGCTGCGCCAGACCCTGGCCGGCGCCGCGGACGCGGCCGAGGTCGAGCCCGACGACGAGGACAGCGACGGCGCCCCCGATTGATGCGCCCCCGATTGATGCAGGCCGTCTGACGGGCGCCGATTGAGCGCTGTCGGCGGCCGTGGCGGGGCTTGCGGCAGGCGATGCGATTTTCTGGCCGATAGGGGCTTGCACCCCTGCGCAAGCTTGTATAAATCCCGCCCTCACGGGTGATTAGCTCAGTGGTAGAGCGCTTCGTTCACATCGAAGATGTCAGGAGTTCGAATCTCTTATCACCCACCATTTCCCTCACTGTCGTAACCGCATCGGCCCCTGCTCGGGGCTGGACGCGATCCGGCCGGCAGGCTAGACAGGCGCGAATTTCGGCAGGACGGGGCAATACCGATGACCACAATCCTGGGCATCTCGATCAGCCATGACGGCACCCTCTCGGTCCTGCGGGACGGGGAGCATGTCTTTGCCGTGGCGGAGGAGCGGCTGAGCCGCCAGAAGGGTCATATCGGCTTTCCCTTCAAGGCGCTGGCCTATGTCTTCGACACCGGCCTGGTGACGCCCGCGGCGGTGGATTGCGTCGCCATCGCCATCGACCAGTTCCGCAAGGGATCGAACCGGATTCTGGACTTCACGCTGGCCGACGACGTGCCCTATTTCGACATCATGAATTCCCCGGCGCCGGAGGGATTCGCCTTCAAGCAGCGCCGGTTCGACCGGTCGCAGACGCCGGAGCAGGTGCGCGCCGCCTTCCTGGCGCGGATTCGCGAGATCCTCGATGGCCACGGCTGTGCCGCCCCCATCGAACTGGTCGATCACCACAGCTGCCACGCCGCCTCGGTTGCCTATTCCAGCACGCTGGAGGATCCGCTGATCGTCACCATGGACGGCGAGGGCGACGGGCTTTCGGGCTCGGTCTCGGTGCTGGAGAACGGACGGCTGAAGCGGCTGCACGCGGTGTCGTCGCGGGATTCGCTGGGCAATGTCTATTCGCAGGTGACCAAGCAGCTCGGCTATAAGATCGCCCGGCACGAGGGCAAGATCACCGGCCTGGCCGCCTTCGGCGATCCGGCCAAGGGGCTGCCGCTGCTGTGGCAGGGGGTGCGGGTCGAGGCGGGCGAGATCTCGATCCGCGATTCGCTCGGTGCGATCCTGTCGCTGTCGCTGTCGGGCAGCCTGCTGCGCGGCAAGCCGACGCTGTTCCGCCCGCGCGCCCGCAAGGTCGCCGAACGCATCGCGCATCTGAGCCCCGAGGATCAGGCCGCCGCGGTGCAGACCTTCCTCGAGGAGGCGGTCTGCCGCTATATCGGCGACTGGCTGGCCAAGACCGGCAAGCGCAATGTGGTGCTGGCCGGCGGCGTCTTCGCCAATGTGAAGCTGAACCAGCGCGTCGCCGCGTTGGCGCCGGTCGAGGGCCTCTTCGTCTATCCCAACATGGGCGACGGCGGCAACGGGGTGGGCGCCGCGCTGCTGGCGCAGGAGCGTCTGACCGGCCAGCCGCCCGCGCGCCGCGAGATGCCGCATGCCTATCTGGGCCCGGCGCCCGAGCGCGCCGAGATCGAGGCCGCCTTTGCTGCCAGCCCGCTGCCGCTGAAGATCGAGGAACCCGCCGATCTGCCCGCCACCGTGGCCGCCGCCATCCATGCCGGCGAGATCGTCGGCTGGTTCCAGGGCGGCATGGAATACGGCCCCCGGGCGCTCGGCCACCGGTCGATCGTGGCGCGGCCCACCGAGCGGCACCTGAACGAAGAGCTGAACCGCCGGCTGTCGCGCACCGAATTCATGCCCTTCGCCCCCTCCTGCCTGATCGAGAAGGGTGAGGAGGTCTTCGTCATCGACAAGCCCGGCACCCGCCATACCGCCGAGTTCATGACCATCACCTATGACGTGAACCGCGCCTGGTCCGACCGTATCGGCGCCGTGGTCCATATCGACAACACCGCGCGGCCGCAGCTGGTCGATGCGGCGCAGAACCCCGGCTATCACGCGATGATCGCCGCCTACGAACGGCTGTCGGGCCTGCCGCTGGTGGTCAACACCTCGTTCAACGTGCATGAGGAACCGATCGTCTGCCTGCCGGAAGAGGGGCTGCGCGCGCTGACCGACGGGGTGATCGACGCGCTGGCCATCGGCCCGTTCTACGCGACGCTGGCGCGCTGAGGTCGGCCGCCTCCGGCGCGCCGGACGCTCTTGCCAGCCCGGCCTGGAATGGGTAAGGACAGCGCCACGGGTGATTAGCTCAGTTGGTAGAGCGCTTCGTTTACACCGAAGATGTCGGGAGTTCGAGTCTCTCATCACCCACCAGCTTTCAATCGCTTAGCTGTGCGAAAC
>JBFXGQ010000293.1:0-6160 GCA_050177915.1 Pseudodonghicola sp.
CTTGAAATCGCCCGACTTGATGTTTCCGGTGGGGATGACACGCCAAGCGGGGATGTCATGATCGCCCTGCCGCTGACCGCCGCCTATGTGCTGGCTGCGCCGCTTCACCAGCGGATCGAGGCGGAATTACCGCGCGTGCGGTTGCGGATCGTCGAGGGGCTGAGCTTCGAGAGCGGCGACATCATGCAATCGGGCCGCGGGGATCTGGGCCTGGTTCCCAACGCGGCGGATATTCCGAACCTCGAATCCGTGGCGCTGTTTCACGAAAATCTCTATCTCGTCGGCAAATGGGATGGCGTCTCGCCTCGTATCGGCGAGGTGCCGCTGCGGGACCTGCCCAGCTACCCGCTGATCCAGGCCCAAAAGCGCGTCGTCCTGCGCCGCGCCATCGAGGAACTTGCCCTGGCCGAGGGAGTCACGCTCAATACCAAATACGAAATCAGTGGCTTGCACGTGCTCTATTCGATGCTCGAGGCAGGTCTCGGCTATGCCGTGATGAACTGGGCGCTGCTTGGAAGTCGCTGGAATCTCAACCTGCTGGCGGCGAAAAAGATCGTTCAGCCCGAGGCGACGCGCATCATTTCAATCACCTGGCCCCGAAACCGCCCGATGACCGACGCCGTGCGTGCCGTTCGCCGCATATTGGTCGAGGTGCTGCGCGAGGTGGTGGCCAGGGGGGATTGGCCGGCACAGATAATCGCGCTCGATAGCGATGACTGGCTATAGAGAAATCAGATCGCCGACATTTTGAAGCTGTATTTCGATATCGCTCGATATCCGGCCTAGGCTGCGGATGACTTGCAAGGAGGAGGCAAGACATGACCCGGAGGAACACCTCGGGTGCAATACGCCGCATTGCGGCGATTGCCCTGATCGGCCTGATGGCCACACCCGCACTGGCGGAATTCCCTGACAAGCCCATCACGGTGCTTGTCGGTTTCGGTGCCGGAGGAAGCACCGATACCCTGGCGCGCCTGATCGGCAAAGAGGCCGAGGCGCATCTTGGCCAGCCCGTCGTGATCGAAAACGTGCCCGGCGGCGGTGGCGTCGTCGCAGCAACCAAGCTGATGAACGCGGCATCCGATGGCTATACCATCGGCATGGCGGTGACCTCGACATTCTCTTACTCGCCGCAAGCTTCGGCCTCGGTCAAATTCAACGCGGATACGTTCGATTACCTGACCTCTGCGGCGATGCTTCAGAATGCGGTCGTTGCCGGCAAGGACTCTCCCTTCAATTCCTGGGCGGATATCGTGGCCGCCGGCAAGGCGGGGCAGAAGATCTCCTTCGGCTCCTCCTCTCCGGCGGTGAACCTCATCATGGACTATGTGACCGCGCAGGACGGCTACAAGATCAAGATCGTCCCCACCAAGGGGGGCGCAGAAATCATGAAGGACGTGATGGGCGGCCATATGGACATCGGCTGGAGCGCCGGGGTCCATCAGCGCTTTGGCGACGACGTGAAGGTCATCGTCGCATCGGGGGACAACCGCCTGGTCAATTCTCCGGATGTCCCCACCTTCTCGGAACTGGGATATGATATCACCGGCGACACGGTGTTCCTGTTCTTCGCCCCGAAGGGAATCCCGGACGAGATTTTCAAGACGCTCTATCAGGCCTTTTCCGAGGGCGCGAAAGCACCGTCCGTCGTGGAGATGGTCGAGAACAAGATGGGGTTCCCGAGCACCGTCTACACGCCTGAGCAGGTTCATGAGAACGTGATGTCCTCGACCGAGTCCTTTCGAAAACTCATCGCCGCCGCCGGACACTGATGCGTCCGATGTCGCAGCGCACACTCGAAGCGATTGTCGGGGCATGCATCGCCTTGCTCGCTCTGGCAACCTGGCTTTGGGGCATTCCGAACTGGGTGGAACCGAACGATTTCGTCACGGTTCCACCTGACCTGATGCCCCGTGTCGCGGTCGGCGCCATCGGCGTCCTGGGGGTCCTGATGTCTCTGCATCGCCTGTTTCTGGAGCCGGATCGCACGACGCAAGCCTTCATCAATGTCCGCGGCGGTCTGATGACACTTATCGTCCTGATCGCCTTCGCCATCGCGGTGCTTCTGATGCTGAAGGTGGGTTACCTGGTCGGCGGCGTGTTCATCGTCGGCGCTCTGACGGTCTTCATGGGCCAGCGAAGATGGTGGGCGGTCGTGCTGACCGCCGTCTGTCCGCCGCTTCTGCTCTGGGGCTTTTTCGAACTTCTGCTGGGCATTCCACTGCCCTGATCGGTCGCCAAATGCTTGATGTCGTCCTTACTGCATTCTCAGACGCCATGACTGTCGAGACCCTGGCTCTCGTTGTCGCCGGGGTCTTCATCGGCCAGGTCTTCGGCGCGATCCCGGGGCTGTCGGCCCTGACGGCAATCGCCATCGCGGTGCCTTTGACCTATTACTTCTCTCCGGTCGGCGCCCTCGCCTTCCTGGTCGCGATCAACAAGGGGGGAACGGTCGGCGGCTCGGTTTCTGCCATCCTGATGAACACGCCCGGATCGCCCGAGGCCGCAGCCACAGCCTTTGATGGCCATCCGCTCGCCAAACAGGGCAAGGGCCTCAAGGCCATGAAAATGGCGCTGTTTTCCTCGGTGACCGGCGACACGCTGAGCGATTTCGTGCTGTTCGCGGTCTCGGCACCCCTGGCACTTGTCGCGATCCGCATGGGTCCGACCGAAATGCTCGCCGTCATCGTCTTCGCCCTGACCATCATCGCCAACCTCGTCGGCAGATCCATGTTCAAGGGGCTGATCGCCGCCTTCTTCGGTCTTTTGCTTGCCACTGTCGGTCTCGACCCCGAAGGCGGCACCAGTCGCTTCATCTTCGGCATGCCGGATCTGATGGACGGGCTTCCGATCTCGGCCGTGGGGATCGGCATCCTGGCGATGGCAGAGGTACTGAATCAGCTGGTCAGGCTGCGCGGCTCCTCCGGTGACAGCCATCTGCCGCTCAGTTCCGATCGCCCCGAGGACAAGCGCCTGACCTGGGCCGAATATCGCGCCTGCCTGCGCACCATCCTGCGGTCGGCAGTAATCGGCACCGGTATCGGCGCGCTGCCCGGCATCGGGTCAAGCGCCGCGGCCTTCATCGGCTATAACGCCGCCATCCGTGCCTCCAAGCACCCGGAGAGCTTCGGCAAGGGCAATATCGAAGGCGTCGCGGCGACGGAATCAGCCAACAGCTCGGTTGTCGGTGCCAATTTCATTCCGCTGCTGTCGCTGGGGATCCCCGGAAACGTGGCGGCCGCACTGATCCTAGGCGCCTTCATCGTTCACGGCATTCAGCCGGGCCCCCACCTGATGCAGGAACAAGGCCGGCTGATCTATGCGATGTTCGCCGCCATGGTCTTCGCCAATGCCTCGAACCTTGCGATCGGGTATATCGGCCTGCCGATCTTCGCGCTGGTGGCCCGTGCGCCCGCCCGCGTGGTCTTCCCGACCATCGGGCTGATTTGTCTGACCGGTGCCTTCCTGACCAGCGGCGCTTTCGGCCTGCCGCTGGTGATTGGTTTCGCATTCGTCGGCTATATTCTGCGGTCGCTCGAGTTCTCCTTCGTGACCTTCATCATCGGCTTCGTCCTTGGCCCGAGTTTCGAGCTGTCCTTCCGGCAGACGGTGATTTTGGCCGATGGGGATATCGGTTACTTCCTGGATCGTCCGATTGCCCTGGTCCTCTTCGCCCTGTCGGCGTTCACCTTGACCCGGGCGATCAAACGGCACGCAGCCGCATCAAGAAAGACGGCGCGCGCATAAACACGGTCCACGACGGGCGGCACGACTGAGGCCTCTCGGTGGCTTTGACATGCTCTCCTTGGAGTCCGGGTTTATGAGTTGGCTCTGTTCAGGGTGTTGTCCTTCTCTGACCGGTTACGATATTCTCAGAGCATGAGCCCGTCGAAGCTCGCGGGCGAGCCGTGATGGTTGCAGTCGTCGCGCCATGCCGTAACCAAATGGCGGGCATGGCGCTGGCTCGCGAACAGGTGCCCGTTCGGACATTCGCCCCCTCGCCGGTCATTGAAGCTTTCCACAAGACCGTTCTGCTTGGGCGTGCCCGGCGCCATGTAGTGGCACTCGGCTTAGCCGCCCTCCTGCCATTGCAGGACCGCCCCCGAGGTCAGCTCGGTGCCATTGAACGCCTGTCTCACGCCTCCGTGAACCACGATGCCCTCGTGACGCCTTCGTGCGAATCCGCTCCCCTCCCAGCCAGAGAAGCTCCAGTTTCAAACGGTCCAGTTTTCAGGGTGCAGCGCAGGCCATGACCGTCACCCATTCTACCGCCACGACCATGCTGGCCACCCTCGACATCTCGAAGCCCTGTCACGAAGTGCTGTTCGGCGCCGCCCGATATCCAATTTACAATTGATACCACGGACTCAGCGCACACTGATCCCCTCCCCCTTCGAGATGCATGAGATTTTGAATCTGCCAAAATTTTGGTCATTATATAATGTATATTATTGATAAATACTAACTTTTTATAGAGACGCGACTTTCCGACACTGTCTGCAGGCAATGCTCAATATGACTTGCGGCACAAGATCAATTGCCATAAACCTGATATAAGTCAGAATAAGATTACTGCGACCACATCCACGCCCCGCGCACAGGTCGACAGCAGCAACGAGACGCACACTCTGGCACAGGTCGGGAGAACAGAAATGGCCGTTACGGCGCACGACTCCGGAACACACGACCACTTCGCCGCGCGCGATGACGCGCCCAAGTGCGTCCTTGCGGACCACGCGAAGTGGGACACCTCGCTGCCGATCCCGCTCTGTGAGGCCAGGCCTTTGGAAAGGGCTCCACTCAGCGGTCTGCATATCGGCATCCGCCCGGCGCCGGCACGGGGAGTGTGTCGCCGGGGCGCTTGCTCCGAGGCTGCTTCGGGCCTCGACGACAGAATGATGTAGATCTCAAGAGAGTAAGAAATGATGAGCAACGGCGGCGATCCCTCCCAGAACACCAGCAGCTCCTATGACATCGTGATCGCCGGCGCGGGCTCTGCCGGATGCGTGCTGGCTGAGCGGCTATCGGAAGACCCAGCGGTCAGGGTGCTGCTGGTAGAAGCCGGCCCGGATGACTGGAGCCCTCTGATCGCCGTGCCCGCAGGCGCACGCAAACTTTTTCAATACAGCATGTACCAATGGGGGGATGTCTCCGGACCTGAGCCCTACGCAGCGGATCAGAAAATGCCGATCCCGCATGGAAAAGTGGTGGGTGGAACCGGTGCGCTGAACTTCATGGCCTGGGTGCATGGCACCGAGCAGGACTTCGCCGCCTGGCAAAAAGCTGGCGCCGAAGGCTGGACCCACGAGGTCATGAAACGGCGTTATAGAGAGCTTGAAGCCTGGCAGGGAGCACAGAGTCCGACCCGCGGGCGTTCTGGCAGGATTGAGGTTTCGACCTCCGGGTCCGACGATCCCATCGAAGCCGCCTGGAGCGCTGCAGCCCAGGAAACCGGCATCGGCATCAATCCCGACTACAATGGTGAACAGCGTTCAGGACTGGGTCCTGTTCAATACAACGCCCACCGGGGCCGGCGCTCGCATTCGGCCGCGCGTTTTCTGAAGATTGCCCGTCGCCGGCCGAATCTAACCCTTCTGACCGACGCCCATGTCACCAAGATCCTGTTTGAAGGCACCCGTGCCATCGGCCTGAGCTATATGCATAAAGGCAAGGCCGCCGTCGTGAGGGCAGCTCAAAAAGTCATCATCTGCCAGGGCACAATCAACACCCCGCAGCTTCTGATGCTTTCGGGGATAGGCCCTGCGGATCATCTGCGCAGCAAGGGCATTGAGCCGCTGGTCGACCTGCCGGTGGGCCGCGATCTGGAAGATCACGTCGCATACCCCATGATCTGGAAACGCAGCCAGGCAGATCCATTCCACCTGAGCCTTCGCTACGACAAAGCCGGGGTCAACTTCCTTCGCGCATGGCTCTTGCGCTCTGGCAGCCTGTCCTCGCTTCCAGGCGGCGTCTTTGCCTTCTTCAAGACACGCGAAGATCTCGATCAGGACGATATCCAACTGGTAATCCCGAATGTCTCCCCCTTTGCGGATGCCTGGATGCCGTGGAAGCGCCCCGAAGACGGCTGTTTCATTGTCAAGGTAAACCTACTCTCGCAGAAAAGCCGCGGTGTCGTGGAGCTGAAATCCCGCGACCCGAT
>JBFXGQ010000294.1:0-6136 GCA_050177915.1 Pseudodonghicola sp.
AAAACGCGGAGAACTGCGGCCACGCCCGCGCCAGCTTCACCGATATCGACCGCAGCTGGGAGGCGGTGAAACACGCCGCCCAACCGCGCATCCACCCCTACATCGGTACCTCGCCGCTGCACCGCGCCATTCCGAACCTGACCATGGACGAGATGGCCCAGAAGATCCACGAGACCGTCAGCCACGCCCGCAACCTCTGCGACAACGTGCAATGGTCGCCGATGGACGCGACGCGCACCGAATGGGATTACCTCTGCCGCGTGGTCGAGATCGCCATCAAGGCCGGCGCCACCACCATCAACGTGCCCGACACCGTCGGCTATACCGCACCGGAGGAAAGCGCCTCGCTGATCCGGCGGCTGATCGAGACCGTGCCCGGTGCCGATGAGGTGGTCTTCGCCACCCATTGCCACAACGACCTCGGCATGGCGACCGCCAACGCGCTGGCCGCCGTCGCCGGCGGCGCCCGGCAGATCGAATGCACGGTGAACGGGCTGGGCGAACGCGCCGGCAACACCGCGCTGGAAGAGGTGGTTATGGCGCTGAAGGTGCGCCACGACATCATGCCCTGGACCACCGGCGTCGACACCACCAAGATCATGCATATCTCGCGCCGCGTCGCCACCGTCTCGGGCTTCCCGGTGCAGTTCAACAAGGCCATCGTCGGCAAGAACGCCTTCGCGCATGAATCGGGCATCCACCAGGATGGCATGCTGAAGAACAAGGAAACCTTCGAGATCATGCGCCCCGAGGACGTGGGTCTCAGCGGCTCCAGCCTGCCGCTCGGCAAGCACTCGGGCCGCGCCGCGCTGCGCGACAAGCTCAAGCAGCTCGGCTACGAGGTCGGCGACAACCAGCTGCGCGACGTCTTCGTGCGGTTCAAGGAGCTCGCCGACCGCAAGAAAGAGGTCTACGACGACGATATCGTGGCGCTGGTCGGCGCCACCGCCGATCCCTCCGGCGACCGGTTGCAGATCGTCTCGCTCAAGGTGCTCTGCGGCACCGGCGGCCCGGCCGAGGCGACGCTGGAGATGGAGATCGACGGCAAGGAGATGATCGCCATCGAACATGGTGACGGCCCGGTCGACGCCACCTTCAAGGCGGTGCGCGCGCTCTATCCCAACAAGGCGCGGCTGCAGCTCTATCAGGTGCATGCGGTGACCGCCGGCACCGATGCCCAGGCCACCGTCAGCGTGCGGCTGGAAGAGGACGGCATGATCACCACCGGCCAGTCGGCCGATACCGACACTGTGGTGGCCTCGGCCCGCGCCTATGTCAACGCGCTGAACCGCCTGCTGGTGCGCCGCGATAAGGCCGGCCCCGGCGCCGACGCCCGCGAGATCTCCTTCAAGGACGTGAGCTGACCCCGGCTCGCGCGCAGGGCCGGCCCGCCCGGCCCTGCACCCCACGGGTGCCGCCCGCGCGCCCGGGCGGCCCTTCGTCGCCCCCTGCTTTCATCTTGGTCCAAATACCTCCGCCGGAGGCGCCCGGCGCAGCCGGGCCCGGTCGCGCTGGCGGCGCGACGGCGGAAAGGTGCTCTCGGCCCGGAATCCACCCTTTCACCCGATGCCGCCGCCGCAGATAAGGCGAAAGTCAAGCGGTCATCAGAGTCGCGGGACGAAATCTGCACCTCTCAACAGGATCACGCGCGCATGTCGGTGTTTGGAAATCTCGGCGGTCTGTTCTCCTCGGACATGGCGATCGACCTCGGAACGGCAAACACATTGGTCTACGTCAAGGGCCGGGGCGTCATCCTGTCGGAACCCTCGGTGGTCGCCTATCACATCAAGGACGGCGTCAAGAAGGTGCTGGCCGTGGGCGAGGACGCCAAGCTGATGCTGGGCCGCACCCCCGGCTCGATCCAGGCGATCCGGCCGATGCGCGAGGGCGTCATTGCCGATTTCGACACCGCCGAGGAGATGATCAAGCATTTCATCCGCAAGGTGCACAAGCGCTCGACCTTCTCGAAACCGAAGATCATCGTTTGCGTGCCGCATGGGGCCACCCCGGTCGAGAAACGCGCGATCCGCCAGTCGGTGCTGAGCGCCGGCGCCCGCCGCGCCGGACTGATCGCCGAGCCGATCGCCGCGGCCATCGGCGCCGGCATGCCGATCACCGATCCCACCGGCAACATGGTGGTCGATATCGGCGGCGGCACCACGGAGGTGGCAGTGCTGTCGCTGGGTGACATCGTCTATGCCCGTTCGGTCCGCGTCGGCGGCGACCGCATGGACGAGGCGATCATCTCCTACCTGCGGCGCAACATGAACCTGCTGATCGGCGAAAGCACCGCCGAGCGGATCAAGACCACCATCGGCACCGCGCGGATGCCGGACGACGGCCGCGGCACCTCGATGCAGATCCGCGGCCGCGACCTGCTGAACGGCGTGCCGAAGGAGATCGAGGTCACCCAGGCGCAGATCGCCGAGGCGCTGGCCGAGCCGGTGCAGCAGATCTGCGAGGCGGTGATGACCGCGCTGGAAACCACGCCGCCCGATCTGGCCGCCGACATCGTCGACCGCGGCGTCATGCTGACCGGCGGCGGCGCCCTGCTGGGCGATCTGGACCTGGCGCTGCGCGAACAGACCGGGCTGGCGGTGTCGATCGCCGACGAAAGCCTGAACTGCGTGGCGCTCGGCACCGGCAAGGCGCTGGAATACGAAAAGCAGCTGCGCCACGCGATCGACTACGACAGCTGACACCGGCTCACGATCGCTGACACAGCCCGTTTTGTGACGGCAGCCGGGCGCGGCTGCCCGATGTGACGGAAGGACGCCCTTGGCCAAGGACCGCTCACAGCGCGACGATTACACCGCCCCCCTGCGCCGGCTGGTGCTGGGGATCATCATCCTGTGCCTGCTGGGCATCTTCCTGGTCTGGCGCATCGACAGCCCGCGGGTCGAACGGTTCCGGGCGCAGGTGGTCGA
The DNA here is from genome assembly GCA_050177915.1 of Pseudodonghicola sp. GTDB lineage: Bacteria > Pseudomonadota > Alphaproteobacteria > Rhodobacterales > Rhodobacteraceae > Pseudodonghicola. The sequence continues at coordinate 2,928 of JBFXGQ010000294.1, forward strand.
CCGGGTGGTGCCCTCGATGGACTGGGCGATGGCGCCGGTCACCGGCACCATCAACCTGTTCCGCGATTTCCAGAGCTACCGGCGGCTGGCCGAGCAGAATCAGGAGCTGCGCCGCGAGCTGCGCCAGATGAAGGCGTGGAAAGAGGCCGCCCTGCAGCTGGAGCAGGAGAACGCCCGGCTGCTCGATCTCAACAACGTGCGGCTCGATCCCAGGCTGACCTTCATCACCGGCGTGGTGCTGGCCGACAGCGGCTCGCCGTTCCGCCAGTCGGTGCTGCTGAACGTCGGCGCCCGCGACGGCATCCGCGACGGCTGGGCGGCGATGGACGGCATCGGGCTGGTCGGCCGGATCTCGGGCACCGGCGAGAATACCGCCCGGGTGATCCTGCTGACCGACGCCTCCAGCGCGGTGCCGGCGATCGTCCAGCCCTCGGGGCAGACGGCGCTGATCACCGGCAACAACACTGCGGCGCCGCTGATCGACTTTCTGGAAAGCCCCGATCTGGTGCGCCCCGGCGACCGGGTGATCAGCTCGGGCGATGGCGGGGTGTTCCCGGCCGGGCTGCTGATCGGGCAGGTCGCCGCCGACCCCACCGGCCGGCTGCGGGTGCGGCTGGCAGCCGATTACGAACGGCTGGAGTTCCTGCGCGTGCTGCGCCACCACGGCACCGAGACGGTCAGCGATCCCGGCGGCATCGTGCTGCCTGCCGCCCAGCTGCCGGCGCCCGAACCGGCGGCGCCGGAAACCGGGACCGGCGACAATGGCTGATTTCACCGCCTCCCGCCTGTGGCTGATGCGCGCGGCCTTTCTCGGGCTGGCGCTGCTGATCTTCTTCTTCCACCTGATCCCGCTCGACACCGTGCCGCGCCGCTGGGCGCCGCCCGATCTGCTGGTGGCCTTCGCCTTTGCCTGGAGCCTGCGACGACCCGATTACGCCCCCGCGCTGAGCATCGCCGCGGTCATGCTGATGGCCGATCTGCTGTTCCAGCGCCCGCCCGGACTGATGGCGCTGCTGGTGGTGCTGGGCAGCGAATACCTGAAGAACCGCGCCAGCGCCCTGCGCGAGGCGAGCTTTGCCGGCGAATGGCTGGCGGTCTGCCTGACGCTGCTGTCGGTCACCGTGCTGAACCGGCTGGTGCTGGCGATCCTTGCGGTGCAGCAGGCGCAGCTGAGCCTGAGCCTGTTCCAGATGGTGATGACCATGCTGGCCTATCCGCTGGTGGTTCTGGTCACGCAATCGCTGATGGGGGTGCGCAAGCTCGCCCCCAGCGACGCCGAAGCCATGGGAGGCCGCGCATGAGACGCAATCCCCGCGAACTGGCGGTGCTGCAACGGGTGTCGAACCGGCGAACGCTGCTGCTGGGCGGGCTGCAACTGGCCTTTGCCGGCGGGCTGGCGATGCGGATGCGCTATCTGCAGGTCGATCAGGCCGACCAGTTCCGCCTGCTGGCCGAGGAAAACCGCATCAACATCCGCCTGATCCCGCCGGCGCGGGGCAAGCTGTTCGACCGCAACGGCACCGTGCTGGCGCAGAACATGCCCAGCTATCGCATCGTCATCGTCCGCGAGGATGCCGGCGATGTCGAACAGGTGCTGGCCAATCTCGCGCGGCTGATCCCGCTGGACCCCGAGGATCTGGACCGCGCCCGCACCGAGATGCACCGCAGCCCGCCGTTCCTGCCGGTGACGCTGGCCGACCAGATCGGCTGGGAGGATATCTCGAAGGTGGCGGTGAACACCCCCGCCCTGCCCGGCATCACCCCCGAGGTCGGCCTGACCCGGGTCTATCCGCGCGGCGCCGACTTTGCCCATGTGATCGGCTATGTCGGCCCGGTCAGCGATTACGACCTGTCGCAGATGGAGGAACCCGACCCGCTGCTGCGCATCCCGCGGTTCCAGATCGGCAAGGTCGGCATGGAGGCCAAGCGCGAGGAGATGCTGCGCGGCAAGGCCGGCGCCAAGCGGGTCGAGGTCAATGCCACCGGCCGGGTGATGCGCGAGCTTGACCGCCGCGAGGGGCAGCCCGGCGCCGACCTGCAACTGACCGTCGATGCCGACCTGCAGGGGTATATCCAGGCCCGGCTGGGGCAGGAGAGCGCCAGCGCCGTGGTGATCGACTGCGAGACCGGCGATCTGCGCGCCATCGCCTCCTCGCCCAGCTTCGATCCCAACCTGTTCGTGCGCGGCATCTCGGTCGCCGACTACCGCGCGCTGACCCAGGACATCCACCGCCCGCTCGCCTCGAAATCGGTGCAGGGGGTCTATCCGCCCGGCTCGACCTTCAAGATGGTCACCGCCATGGCGGCGCTGGAACAGGGGCTGATCGGCCCCGACGACACCGTCTATTGCCCCGGCTATCTTGAGGTCTCGGGCCGCCGCTTCCACTGCTGGCGCCGCGGCGGCCACGGCCATGTGGACCTGCAGACCTCGCTCAAGCAGAGCTGCGACGTCTATTACTACGACCTCGCTCTCAAGGTCGGCATCGACAAGATTTCCGAGATGGCCCAGCGCTTCGGCATCGGCGTGCGCCATGACCTGCCGATGTCGGCGGTGGCGCAGGGGTTGGCGCCCGACAAGGCCTGGAAACAGCGCGCCCACGGCCAGGAATGGCTGATCGGCGACACTGCCAACGCCTCGATCGGACAGGGTTATATGCTGGCCTCGCCGCTGCAGCTGGCGGTGATGACCGCGCGGCTCGCCACCGGGCGCAACGTCTCGCCCCGGCTGATCAAATCCATCGACGGGATCGAGCAGCCCAGCGGCGCCGGCGAGCCGATGGGGCTCGACGAAGCCAACCTGCGCACCATGCGCCGGGCGATGTATGCGGTGTCGAACGACCGCCGCGGCACCGCCTACGGCAGCCGCATCATCGAGGACGCCTTCCGGATGGCGGGCAAGACCGGCACCAGCCAGGTCCGCAACATCACCGCCGCCGAACGCGCCGCCGGTGTCGTGCGCAACGAGGACCTGCCGTGGGAGCGGCGCGACCACGCGCTGTTCGTCTGCTTCGCCCCCTACGACAATCCGAAATACGCGGTCTCGGTGGTGATCGAACATGGCGGCGGCGGCTCCAGCGTCGCGGCGCCGGTGGCGCGCGATATCATGCTGCAGGCGCTCTATGGCGAGACCCCGCCGCTGACCGCCTATCCGTCGAAGGACCGCAGCAAGGTCAAGGCCCAGCAGGAGCGGCTGCGCCGCGAACGCCTGC
>JBFXGQ010000295.1:0-6134 GCA_050177915.1 Pseudodonghicola sp.
GCTCATGTTGAAATCGGTCTGATAGACCGGCCCCAGTTCCTTGAGCTTGGCGAAGCCGGTTTCCAGATCGTCGATGCCGGAGCCATAGATCATCGAGGTCAGCATCAGGAACATCTTCCCGGCCGAGTTCTTGATGTTGTAGAGCCCGAGCCGCCCCATCAGTTCGGGGTTGTCCCACAGATCCTTCCAGGATTTCGGCGCCTCGGACACCATGTCGGTGCGATAGCCGATGCCGATGGGAGAGATCAGCCCGACCGCCGCCCAGCCGGCCGAGGCCTCGGTCGCCACCGGATAGAGATCGGCGTAATTCGGCACCAGATCCAGATCGAGCTGTTCGAAGAACCCCTCGTCGCGCAGCACGGTGGCGTAGATCTCGTTGGTCATCAGGCAGCCGTAGGGCGGCTTGTCCTTGCCGGCGGCGCGCAGGTTGGTGGTATAGACCCGGCCCAGCCCGATATCGAGCTGCGGGTCGATGCCGGTCTCCTTGCTGAAGGCCGGGATCAGGATGTCGCGCCAGAACTTCTCCCACGAGCCGCCATAGGTGGTGATCACAAGCTTTTCGGCCTGGGCGTAGACGGCAGGAACCCCCAGAACGGAAGCGCCGCCAAGCGCGACCAGAGCCTTGAGCATGGTACGTCGGGTGTTGTCGATCATTGGTTTTTCCCTGTTGTCGGTGCCTGATCGGGTGCCTTCGGAGGGGAAGGCCGTCAGGACGCTTTTTTGCGATAGTCGTAGTTCTTGTTGAGCCGTTCGAGCAGATAGTCCCCGTAAAGGACCGGCTCCATCTGCGGCTTCTCGCCCGCCTCCAGCATGGCCGGCGGACATTGCACCAGCGCGCTCATCGACGGGTCGTAGAAGAAGGGTTGCGAATAGCGGTCGCGGCGGCTGAGGTTGCGCACCCGGTGCGGGGTCGACACGAAGCGGCCGTTCGACCATTTCGCAAGGATGTCGCCCACGTTCATCACGAAGGTGCCCTCGATCGGCGGCGCGGGGATCCAGTCGCCGCGCTTGTTGCGCACCTCCAGTCCGCCGACATTGTCCTGTTTCAGCAGGGTGACGAAGCCGTAATCGGTATGCGGGGCAGAGCCGAACAGCTCCTCCTCATCGGGCTGCTCGGGGTAATGCAGCAGGCGCAGGAACAGCGTCGGCGTGTCGAAGAATTGCGCGAACCAGTCGCGCGGCAGACCCAGCGCCTCGGCCAGACCGCCGGCGATGCGTTCGCCCAGCCCGGTCATCTCGGCCATATAGGCGCGCGCGGTCTCGCCGACCTCGGGCAGGCTGTCGGGGAACTGGTTGGGGCCCTGCAGCGGCGCGCCGGCATAGGGGGCGTCTTCCGGCACCTCATGCATCACCATCAGGCTTTCCGAGCGGTTGGGCTTGGTCACCTTGGCCACCGAGGAGGTGACGATGGTCGAGCTCGACATCGGCATGTAGCCGCGGTGGAAGGCGTTGATCTTGAGCGCGAGCTTCTCCTCCATCGGCAGGTCGTGGAAGGCCACGTTCATCTGCCGCATCCGCTCGACCAGATCCTCCGGCACGCCGTGACCGGCCAGATAGGCGAAGCCCGAGGTCTCCAGCGCCTCCTTCAGCGCCGCGACGGTGGCGGCCCGCGCCTCCGGTGCCGCGCCCTCGGCCAGACCCGAAAGGTCCACGATGGGGATGTTGTCGAATTCGCCTTTCATGGTGCACCTCCTGTTTGAATACTGTATACAGAATTCAAGAGGCCGCCCGTTGTGAATGGGCGCCGCGCAAAATACCCCCGATTTCCACCCATTTTTTCGGGCCTGCTAAAAATTGAGGCGGAAATTCATGTTTTCCCGCGCCCGGAGCAGCACAGAGAGGCCAGCCGATGCCGAAAACCCCCGTCATCATCGACACCGATCCGGGACAGGACGACGCCTTTGCGATTCTTCTGGCGCTGGCATCGCCCGAGCTTGAAGTGCTGGGGCTGACCACGGTGGCGGGCAACATGGGGCTGGCCCAGACCACCGACAACGCCCGCCGCATCGTCGAACTGGCGGGGCGGGGCACGGTGCCGGTGCATGCCGGCTGCGCCCGGCCGCTGCTGCGCGCGCCGCGTCCGGTGCCGGAGATCCATGGCGAGACCGGGATCGACGGCTGGGACTGGGCGCCGGCCCGGGCGGGCGCGGCGCCGGGCCATGCGGTGGATTTCATCGTCGAAACCGTGTCGGGCCACCCCGAACCGGTGACGCTGATCGCCCTCGGGCCGCAGACCAATATCGCCATGGCGCTGCGCCGCGCCCCCGAGATCGCCGAACGGATCGCCCGCATCGTCTTCATGGGCGGCGGCTTTTCCGAAGGCGGCAACATGACCCCGGCGGCGGAGTACAATATCCTCGTCGACCCGGAGGCGGCGCGGATCGTGCTGGGGGCAGGGGTGCCGGTGACCGCGGTGCCGCTGGACTGCACCCATGCCGCGCCGGCGCCGGTCGGCTGGTCGGCGCAGTTGATCGCCCATGGATCGGAGGTGATGCGCGCCTGCGGCGGCATGATGGAGTTCTTCGAACGTTACGGGAACGCCAAATACGCCACCGCCTCGCGGCCGCTGCACGATGCGGTGGCGGTGGCGGCGCTGCTCTGGCCCGAGCTGTTCACCGGACGGCTGTGCCCGGTGGATGTGGAATGCGCCGGCGAGCTGACCACGGGGATGACCGTGGTGGACTGGCTGCGCCAGACCGGAAAACCCGACAATTGCCTGTGGCTGAATGGCTGCGCCGATCCGGCCGGGCTCTATGCCCGGATGGAAGCCGCGCTGGCCCGGCTGGGCGGCTGAGGCAGCGGCCGACAGGCGCTGCCCGGCCGCGCCGGGCGGGCCGGCGCCTGCTGGCGTCCCGGCCGCCGGTCGGCGGTAATTTGCACAACATGTCAGGATGTTATGGCGGAGAGACAGGGATTCGAACCCTGGGTGGGCTTGCACCCACAACGGTTTTCGAGACCGCCCCGTTCGACCACTCCGGCACCTCTCCGCGGGGGTCTGTGGAGCGTGCGTTTAAAGACAACCGCACCCCGTTGCAAGGGCCGTTTTCGGCATCCTTCCGCTTTTCTCGGATTTTCCGTTGCCCGCGCGCCGAAATCCCTTAGGTTTCGGGCATGAGCACCCTGACAGTCGCATCTTCGCGCCCCGTCTCCGGCCTTCGGCCGGCGCTGGCGGGGCTTGTTTTGTTGGTTTTCGCCGCCCTGACCTGGGCGGCGCCGCGTCCCGTGGCGGCGGCCGAGCGTGGGCGGATCGAGGCCTTCTTGCAGGTCACAGGATTCGACGTGGCGCTGGACAGCATCGCCTTTTCCGCCGGCGCCGCGCCCAAGATGCTGGGAATCGATCCCGGCGCCTTCGGGTCGGAATGGAGCCGGCTGACGCGCGAGGTGTTCGACACCGCGGTGATGCGCGAGCTGGCGCTGGATATCCTGGAACCCACGCTGCAGGACGACTGGCTGGACCACGCCGCGACCTTCTATGCCGGCGATCTGGGGCAGAAGCTGGTGGCGGCCGAGAATGCCGCGCATATGGACGAGGACGACGCGGCGAAGAAGGCCGAGGGTGCCCGCCTGCTGGCGCAGCTGCGCGACAGCGATTCCCCCCGGGTGGCGCTGCTGGAACGGATGAACGCGGCGATCGACGGCACCGACGCCAGCCTGCGCGCGCTGCAGGAGATCCAGTTCCGGTTCCTGATGGCGGCCAGCGCCGCGGGGGTGGTGCAGCTGCGGCTGGACGCCGACGCGCTGCGCGCGCTGCTGGCGGAGAAGAGCGATGAGATGCGCGAGTCGATCCGCGCCTCGGCGCTGGCGGGGGCGGCCTATACCTATCGCGATTTCACCGATGCCGAGATCGAGGCCTATGCCGCGGCGCTGGAGGCGCCCGAGATGCGGCGGGTCTACGAGCTGCTGAGCGCGGTGCAATACGAGGTCATGGCCAACCGCTTCGAGGCGCTGGCGCAGCGGATGTCCGGGTTGCGCCCGGGCGAGGATATCTGAGCCATGCTGCGGGCGATTCCCCGGGCGCTGGCCCTGCTGGTGCTGCTGCTGGTCGCCGGGCCGCTGCGGGCGGCAGCAGGGGCCGAGGATCTGGCCCGGCTGCTGCGCGTCGACGATCTGGCGCAGGCGCTGCATGAGGAGGGGCTGAGCCATGGCGGCGATCTGGACAGCGGCATGCTCGACGGCCAGGGCGGCGATCACTGGGCGGCCGAGGTGGCGCGGATCTACGACACCGACCGCATCGCCGCGGCGGTGCGCCGGGCACTGGCCGAGGGGCTGAGCGCCGCGCAGATTGCCGAAAGCGCCGCCTTCTTCGGCAGCCCGCGCGGCCAGACCATCGTGGGGCTGGAGATCTCGGCCCGCATCGCCATGCGCGACCGTCAGGTCGAGCAGACCGCGCGCGCCGCCTACGAGCAGCTGCTCGAGACCGGCGACGACGACCGGCTGGCGGCGATCCGGCGCTATGTCGAGGTCAACGATCTGATCGAGCGCAATGTGACCAGCGCGATGAACGCCAGCTACCGCTTCCTCAGCGGTATGGCCGAGGGCGGCGCGATCCAGCTGGACGACGCCGCGGTGATGGCGCAGGTCTGGGGCGAGGAGGAGGCCACCCGCGCCGAGACCGAGAGCTGGCTTTATGCCTATCTGCTGATGGCCTATCGGCCGCTGGCGCCGGAGGATCTGGCGGCCTATATCGCCTATGCCGACAGCGCCGCGGGCCGGGCGCTGAACGCCGCGATGTTCGAGGGATTCGACAGTCTCTATCAGGGGATCTCCTTCGCGCTGGGGCTGCGGCTGGCCGCGGCGATGCGGGCCAGCCGGATCTGAACCCGGCCGGGCAGGGGATCCGGGCGCGCAAACCGCCCGCGAACCGCCGGGCCTGCCTGAAAACAGGTTGACAGCAGGGGGCGATCCGGCCATAAGCGCGCATCCCGGCCGTGACCTGCGCGCCGGGTTTCTCTATCATGACGTCCCGAAAGGGGCGCGCTGTCTGACGGTGGAGCGGGTGCAAGCCCCGACTGCAAACGCCCCGCACGGGGGACCACAGGACGCGGTAAGCAAAGGAAAGACCCATGTTCGCGGTCCTCAAGACCGGTGGCAAGCAGTATAAAGTCCAGGCGGGCGACGTGCTCCGCGTGGAAAAACTGGCTGCCGATGCCGGCGAAAAAGTTCAGTTCAACGACATCCTGATGCTGGGCGGCGACGCCCCGGTCGTCGGCGCGCCCTTCGTGGCTGGCGCCGCGGTTCAGGCCGAGGTGATCGACCAGGTCAAGGCTGACAAGGTGATCCACTTCGTGCGCCGCCGCCGGAAGCATTCCAGCAAGCGCACCAAAGGCCACCGTCAGAAGCTGACCCTGGTCAAGATCACCGAGATCCTGGCTTCGGGCGCGGATGCCACCGGCGTCAAGGCTGCCACCGGCAAGGGCGTCGATGCCCCCGCCGCAGCTCCGGCTGCCGCTGCTGGTGCCGACGATCTGACCAAGATCACCGGTGTCGGCCCCGCCGCCGCCAAGAAGCTGGTCGAAGCCGGCCTGGGCAGCTTTGCTCAGATCGCGGCCTTGTCGGATGCCGACATTGCTGCTATCGACGCGGTCAAAGTGAAACCCGAATGGGTTGAACAGGCCAAAGAGCTGGCTCAAGGCTAAGGAGAGAGACGAATGGCACACAAGAAAGCTGGCGGTTCCTCCCGCAACGGTCGCGACTCTGACGGTCGCCGCCTTGGCGTGAAACTGTATGGCGGCCAGGCCGTCATCCCGGGTAACATCATCGTGCGTCAGCGCGGCACCAAGTTCTGGCCGGGCGAAGGCGTTGGCATGGGCAAGGATCACACGATCTTCGCCGTGACCGACGGCGCCGTGAAGTTCCACAAGGGCCTCAAGGGCCGCACCTTCATTTCGGTCCTGCCGGTGGCGGAGGCCGCTGAGTAAGCCGTAACCTGAAGGGTTCAAGAACTTAGGGGGATCGGCGAAACCGCCGGTCCCCCTTCTCGTTTCCCGGTCGCGCCGGCCTGCGGGCTTGCGCTGCGGGGCTTGGAAAAACATATGAGATTCGCGGTTTATCAGCAAACCGGTCCGAGGAACCTGTGATGTTCGGAGGAGGAACAGACAGATGAAGATGGATCAGATCTCGGCGCAGGCGGTCAT
>JBFXGQ010000296.1:0-6129 GCA_050177915.1 Pseudodonghicola sp.
CATTCCGCCGCCAAGATGCTGGATGACGAGGCGCGGGTGCTGTCCGACCAGATCGGCCGATGCCGGAATCGCGCATGCTGCTGATGGCCGGGCTGATGCTGGCCGACAAGACCGCGGCGGTCGAGGACCGCATCCGCGAGGTCGAGGCGCAGCTGGCCGAGCGCGAGGCCGAACTGGCCGCGCTGCGCGCCGCCCCGGCGCCGGAGCCGCAGAAGGTCGAGGTGCCGGTGGTGCCCGCCTCGGTCACCGAAACCCTGGCCGAGCTGGCCGCCCGCGCCGAGGCGCTGGCCGAGGAGATCGAGGAAAAGGTCGCGGAATGACCGGTCGGGGACTGATCGCGGCGGCCGCAGCGCTGGCCGCGGCGCCGGCGCTGGCCGGCCACGATCTGGACACGCGGGTCTATCGGTGCGACCGCGGTGCCCAGCTGACGGCGAGCTACATCAATTCCGACAGCGGTGCCTCGGCGGTGCTGGCGGTCGAGGGCCGGGTCGTCGCGCTGAACGAGGGGCCGACCGGATCCGGCGCACGCTATGCGCCGCCGCCGGGGCAGGACGGCTACGTCTGGCACACCAAGGGCGGCGCCGGCGTGCTGCTGTGGCAGTCCAGCGGCGAGGACCGCGTGATCTACCAGGACTGCGTCGAGCAGGACTGAGAGCGGCGCCACGTCCCGGTGCCACGTCCCGATCGCGGGTCCGCTGAAACGACAAACCCCTGCCGGAGGAGGCTCCGGCAGGGGGGTTCGTTCGATGCGTCCGGATCAGGCGGGCCGGATCAGGCGTTGGCTTCGCGGATCTTCTCGGCGGCGTCCTTGTCGTAGGTCACGCCCTTGTCGTCGAACAGCTGGTCCAGCTCGCCCGACAGGGTCATCTCGGTGATGATGTCGCAGCCGCCGATGAATTCGCCCTTCACATAGAGCTGCGGAATGGTCGGCCAGTCGGAGAAGTCCTTGATCCCCTGGCGGATGGCGTCATCGGCCAGGACGTTCACGTCCTGATAGTCAACGCCCATGTAGTTCAGCACGCCGGCGACACGGCTGGAGAAGCCGCATTGCGGCATTTCCTTGGTGCCCTTCATGTAGAGCACGACGTCGTTGGCGCTGATGATTTCCTGGATGCGGTCTGCTGCGTCGGTCATATCTTCGATCTCCGTGGGGGGAGGGGTGTCTGGGGAAGGCTCAGTCGGGGGCCTTGGTGGTCAGCGCCAGGGCGTGCAGCCTGCCGCTGTCGATTTCCGCTTTCACCGCGGCATTGACGGCCCGCTGCTGCTGCACACGGCTCTGGCCGCGAAAGCTCTCGTCGATGACTTCGGCGGCCCAGTGATTGCCGTCGCCGGCGAGGTCGGTGATCGTGACCTTGGCGGCGGGGAAGCTGGCACGGATCAGAGCTTCGATTTCGTGGGCTTGCATGGCCATGCGGGGGAACTCCTGTTGGTCTGCACCCAGATGTAGGGCGCAAGGGCGCGCCGCGCAAGCGCGGCGCATCTGCACGATGTGGGACGGGCGGCGGCGGTGCCGGGCGTCAGCCCAGCACCTGCTCGAAGCTGCCGCGATAGAGCGCCGAGAGCGCCTCCAGCGGCGTCTCGGAGCCGTCGAAGCGGACGCTGTCGCCGGTGAAGCGGCCGACGCTGGTCAGCGTCACCCCGGCTTGAGCGGCGGCGGTCATCAGCGCTTCGGCCTGGTCGAAGTTGCAGGCGATCAGGTAGCGGCCCTGATCCTCGCCGAACAGGAAGCCGGTGTCGCCCGCGTCCAGATGCACGCCGACGCCGGAGCCCTCGGCCAGCTCGAAAGCGGCCAGCGCCAGACCGCCGTCCGACAGGTCGGTGCAGGCGGCGATCAGCGTGCGGTTGGCGCGGATGAAATCGCCGTTGCGCTTCTCGGCCGCCAGATCCACCGCCGGCGCATCGCCGTCCTCGCGGTTGAACACCTCGGCCAGCAGGGCGGACTGGCCCAGATGACCCTGGGTGTCGCCCAGCAGCAGCGCCACGTGGCCGTCGCGCACCCGGGTGCCGATCACATCGGCGCCGGTGGCGATCAGCCCGACGGCGCCGATCGTCGGGGTCGGCAGGATCGCCTCGCCGTCGGTCTCGTTATAGAGCGACACGTTGCCCGAGACGATCGGCATGTCGAGCGCGGCGACCGCCTCGCCGATGCCTTTGATCGCGCCAACGAACTGGCCCATGATCTCGGGCTTCTCGGGGTTGCCGAAGTTCAGGTTGTCGGTGGTCGCCAGCGGCGTGGCCCCCACGGCGGTCAGGTTGCGATAGGCCTCGGCCACCGCCTGCTTGCCGCCCTCAAACGGGTTGGCCTTGACGTAGCGCGGGGTGACATCCGAGGTGAAGGCCAGCAGCTTGTCGGTGCCATGCACCCGCATGATGCCCGACCCGAAGCCGGGGCCGCGGGCGCTGTCGGCCATCACGGTGCTGTCGTATTGCTCATAGACCCATTGTTTCGCCGCGTAGTTCGGCGAGGAGATCAGCGCGCGCAGCCCGTCGATGGGGTCGATCTGCGGCACCTCGCCCAGGGCCTCGGCCGCCGGGGTCGCCACCCAGGGGCGGTCGTATTCCGGCGCCTCGGAGGACAGCTTGGACAGCGGCAGGTCGGCCTTGGTCTCGTTGTTCATCATGATCAGGAAGCGGTCTTCGGCGATGGTCTCGCCGACGATGGCGAAATCGAGATCCCATTTCTCGAACACCGCGCGCGCCTCGGCTTCCTTCTCCGGACGCAGCACCATGAGCATGCGCTCCTGGCTTTCGCTCAGCATCATCTCGTAGGCGGTCATGTTTTCTTCGCGGCAGGGGACCTTTTCCAGATCCAGACGCACGCCCAGATCGCCCTTGTCGCCCATCTCGACGGCGGAACAGGTCAGGCCGGCGGCCCCCATGTCCTGGATCGAGATCACCGCGCCGGTCTGCATCAGCTCCAGCGTCGCCTCCATCAGCCGTTTCTCGGTGAAGGGGTCGCCGACCTGAACGGTGGGGCGCTTTTCCTCGATGGTGTCGTCGAATTCGGCCGAGGCCATGGTGGCGCCGCCGACGCCGTCGCGCCCCGTTTTCGCGCCGAGGTAGACCACCGGCATGCCGACGCCGGAGGCGGCGGAGTAGAAGATCTTGTCGGCATCCGCCAGGCCCGCGGCGAAGGCGTTGACCAGGCAGTTGCCGTTATAGGCGGGGTGGAAGCGGACCTCGCCGCCCACGGTGGGGACGCCGAAGCAGTTGCCGTAGCCGCCGACACCCTCGACCACGCCGTGCACCAGACGCTTGGTCTTGGGGTGGTCGACCGCGCCGAAGCTGAGCGAGTTCATCGCCGCGATCGGGCGCGCGCCCATGGTGAAGACGTCGCGCAGGATGCCGCCGACGCCGGTCGCGGCGCCCTGATAGGGTTCGATGTAGGAGGGGTGGTTGTGGCTCTCCATCTTGAAGACCACCGCCTGGCCGTCGCCGATGTCGACCACGCCGGCATTCTCGCCGGGGCCGCAGATCACCTGCGGGCCCGAGGTCGGCAGGGTGCGCAGCCATTTCTTCGACGACTTGTAGGAGCAATGCTCGTTCCACATCGCAGAGAAGATGCCGAGTTCGGTGAAGGTCGGCTCGCGCCCGATGATCTCGAGGATGCGCGCGTACTCGTCGGGTTTCAGGCCGTGGCTTTCGATCAGCTCCGGAGTGAGTTCGGGGTCTTGCATCGCTGGGGCATCTCCGCATGGCGTAGTTTGCGCCGTAATAGGACAAGCACCGGTTCGGGGGAAGGGGCTAGCGCGATGCGCAGGCCTCTAGCTCTGCGCATTGGACAAAAAAAGAGGCCGAGCACTAAGCTCGGCCCAAGTCCAACAGGGAGGTATGAAGATGATGCGCAACTGGGCGCCATCGCCTTCGAGTGGTCATTTAGGCGTCGCTTCTTGCACGTTCAAGCGCAATTATGCCGCAGTTGCAGCATGTCGGGCATGATGCTGGCGCATAGCTCAGATTTTTCCGAGCTGTCTCAGCTGCTTGCGATGCGAAATGATCTCGTCCTGGACGAAGTCGCGGAAGGCCGCGATGCGCTTGGAATGGCGCAATTCCTCGGGGTAGGCGAGGAAGACCGGAACCTCGGCGGACTCGATCTCGGGCAGCACCCGGACCAGATGCGGAAAGTCCTCGGTCAGGTAATCGGGTAGCACGCCGATGCCCAGATCGTGCAGCACGCCCTGCAGCACGCCGAAATAGTTGTTCACCGTCAGCAGCGAATGCGGATTGTTGGCCATCAGCTGCTGCACCAGCAGGGCGCCGGCGCCGACCTGCGGCGCGCTGGCGTTCTGGCAGACCAGCCGGTGATCGGCGATGTCTTCCAGCGACGTCGGCGTGCCGGAGCGGTCGAGGTAATCGCGCGAGGCGTAGAGCTGCATCTGCACCGTCATCAGCCGCTTGCGGATCAGGTCGGCCTGGCTGGGCTCCTTCATGCGGATCGCCACGTCGGCCTCGCGCATCGGCAGGTCGAGCACGCGCTCCTCCAGCATCAGGTCGATCTTGAGGTCGGGGTATTTCTCGAACAGCTTGGGCAGGCGGGGGGCCAGCCACAGCGTGCCGAAGCCGGTGGTGGTGGTGATCTTCAGCTCGCCGAAGACCTCTTCCTCGCTGTCGCGGATGCGGGCCGAGGCGGCCTCGAGCCGCTTCGACATCGAGGAGGTGGCGTCGAACAGCAATTCGCCCTGTTCGGTCAGGATCAGGCCGCGGGCGTGGCGGTGGAACAGCGTGGTGTTCAGCGATTCCTCAAGCGCGCGGATCTGCCGGCTGACGGCCGACTGGGACAGGTTCAGCCGGTCGCCGGCGTGGGTCAGGCTGCCCGCGTCCGCGACGGCGTGAAATATTCTGAGCTTGTCCCAATCCATATCTTTCGCTTTCGTTCTTGGTTGCCCGCCCTAAGTGCAACGTTGTGGCCTCTAACATGCTCTACCCAGCTTCGTAATAGTTTGGGTAAAAAAACGCTACACAGGTCAGCATTTTTGACCTAATATTGAGGAAGAATGTTGCAAACTGGTCAGACTTGGGGAGGTGCTTGATGAGTACGCAGAAAATTTCGCTCAACGACCGTTTCGATCTGGAGAAATCCCCGGTCCTGCTGAATGGCACGCAGGCGCTGGTCCGGCTGATGCTGATGCAGAAGGCGCGCGACAAGGCGGCGGGTCACAATACCGCGGGACTGGTCACCGGCTACCGCGGCTCGCCGCTGGGGGCGGTCGACATGCAGATGACCCGCGCGGCCAAGCAACTGGCGGCCAGCGACATCACCTTTCAATACGGGCTGAACGAGGATCTGGCGGCCACCGCACTGTGGGGCAGCCAGCAGGCCGAGCTGCGGGGCGAGGGCAAATACGACGGTGTCTTCGGCCTGTGGTATGGCAAGGGGCCGGGTGTCGACCGCTCGGGCGATGCGATCCGGCACGCCAATATGGCCGGCACCTCGCCCTTGGGCGGCGTGCTGATGGCGATGGGGGATGACCACACCGGCGAGAGCTCCACCGTGCTGCACCAGTCGGAATGGGCCTTGATGGATGCCTATGTGCCCATCGTCAGCCCGGCCGGGGTGCAGGAGATCCTCGATCTCGGCATCTACGGTTTTGCGCTGTCGCGCTTCTCCGGCCTCTGGACCGGGCTGAAGACGATGAAGGACACCATCGAGGTGACCTCGGTGGTCGACGGCAATCCGAACCGGGTGCAGCTGGTGGTACCGTCCTTCGACATGCCCGAGGGCGGGCTGAACATCCGGCTGGTTGACGACCGCACCGCGCAGGAGGCGCGGCTGATCGACGTCAAGCGCTTCGCGGCCGAGGCCTTTGCCCATGCCAACAAGATCGACAAGCGGATCTGGGGCAAGCCGGGCGCCAAGATCGGTCTGGCGGCGGCGGGCAAGAACTGGCTCGACCTGCAGCATGCGCTGAGCCTTCTGAACATCGACGAGGCCGAGGCGGAGCGGCTGGGGATCACCACCTACAAGATCGCCCAGACCTTCCCGCTGGACATGAAGGGTTTTCACGACTGGGCCGAGGGCCTCGATCTGATCGTCATCGTCGAGGAGAAGCGCAAGCTGATCGAGGTGCAGGTCAAGGAGGCGATCTACGACGACCGACGCGGCCGCCGCGTCTATGGCTGGTACAAGGG
>JBFXGQ010000297.1:0-6113 GCA_050177915.1 Pseudodonghicola sp.
TCCTTTACGGGGTGGGCAACGCCAAGGCCTCGGTACCGCCTGAATCCACGCGCTTCATCACCCGCCTCGACGGCCTCGTGATCCCGCCCTTCAGCAGCGCGGCGACCAATCTGGCGAGCTGGGTGGAGCGCTGGAACAAAGAGATCGATCAGTGATCTCATCCAATCGGCCCTGATAGGGGCCGATCCCTCACTCACCAAGAAAATAACGGATTACTAATGGGATATCGAGTCGGCGTCGACATCGGTGGGTCTTTTACTGACTTTGCCGTATTCGATGAGAGCACTGGCAAGATCAGCAGCATGAAGACCTTTTCGCGGCCGGACGAGCCGGGCGCGGAAGTCATCGAGGGCGTGCGCCTGCTGCAGGAGCGCTATGGCATCTCGCCTGAAGAGATCAGCTATTTCACCCATGGCACGACGGTCGGGATCAACACCGTCATCCAGCGCCGCGGGCTCAAGCTGGCGCTGTTCGTCACCCGCAACTTCGAGGACGTTCTGGAGCTGGGCCGGCTCAAGGGCCCGGATATGTACAGCCTGCTGTCCAAGCGTCCCGATCCGCTGGTGAAACGTTCGATGGTCTTCGGCATCGACGGCCGCCTCAACGCCGACGGCAGCGTGCGCGAGGACCTCGATGACGCCTCGATCGTCGCCGCGGTCGAGGCGGCGCGGCAGCGCGGCGCCGAAGGAATCATCATCTCGTTGCTGCACTCCTATCGCAATCCGGCGCATGAGCTGGCGGTGCGCCAGCGGGTCGAGGCGCTGTGGCCCGGGATCTTCGTCAACTGCTCGTCCCAGACCTGGCCGATCATCCGCGAATACGAACGCACCATCACCGCGCTGATCGGCGGCTATGTCCAGCCGCGGGTGGCGCATTACCTCGGCTCGCTGCAGGCGGCGCTGAAACGGGCGGGGGTCACCTGCGAGCCGCGCCTGACCAAGTCGAACGGCGGGATCATGTCCGCCGAGCAGGGCAAGCGCGATTGCGTGCAGATGATCCTGTCAGGCACCGCCTCGGGGGTAATCGGCGCCGCTCATCTGGCGAAATCCTGCGGCATCGACAAATGCCTCAGCCTCGATATCGGCGGCACCAGCGCCGACATCGCGGTGATTTCGAACGGGCAGCCGAAATTCGGCACCGGCGAACTGATCGGCGACTTCAACATCTACATTCCCTCGATCTCGGTCTCCTCGGTGGGCGAGGGCGGCGGCTCGATCGCATGGGTCGACGATCTCGGCGTCCTCAAGGTCGGCCCCGAAAGCGCCGGCTCGCGTCCCGGACCCGCCTGCTATGGCCGGGGCGGCGACCGGCCGACCATCACCGACGCCATGGTGGCCACCGGCTTCCTGGGGCACGCGCCGCTGGGCTTCAGCGCGGTCGATGTGGATATCGAGGCCTCTCGCCGCGCCATCGCGACGCTGTCGGACCGGCTCGGCGATAGCGTCGAACAGACGGCCGAGGCCATCCTGCAGATCGCGGTGTCCGGCATGTATACCGAGGTCAGCGCGCTGATCTCGAAATACGGCATCGACATCGACGAATTCTCGATGCTCGCCTTCGGCGGCGCCGGGCCGATGCTGGGCTGCTATCTGTCGCGCGAGCTGGGCGTCAAGGAAACGGTGGTGCCGCTGGTGCCCGGCGTGCTGTCGGCGCTCGGCGGGCTGATCGCCGATCTGAAGAGCGATTTCCTGTCGACCGTCTACCTCGACCTGACCGCGGACGACGGTGCGCTGATCGGCTCGGAATACACCCGGCTGAAGCGGGAGGCCGAGGACTGGCTGCGCAACGACCAGGGCTTCGACGGCGATTGCACCGTCACCGCCAGCGCCGACATGCGCTACAAGGGCCAGTCCTACGAACTGGAGACGCCGATCGACCTGGCGACGGCGCTGGCCGGCGATGTCGCCGCCATTTCAGCCGCGTTCCACGCCGAGCACGAACGGATGTACGGGCACAGCAACCCGGCGGCCCCGCTGCAGGTCATCTCGCTGAAGGTCGTGATCACCGGCAGCGGCGACAAGCCGGTGTTCGAGACGCAAGAGGTGGTCCCGGCAACGGCCGAACCGCAGCGCCTGGTGCAGGTCTTCATGGACGGCGACTGGCGGCAGGCCGGGCTGTTCAGCCGCTACGACCTGAGCGCCGGCCACTATCTGGAGGGGCCCGCCATCGTCGGGCAGGACGATACCACCACGATCATCCCGACGGATCACACCTGCCATGTCGACGCCAACGGCAACCTCCGGATCGTGAAAGGCCAATCGGTATGATCAGCAATTCCCGCCTGCAAATCCTCGCCAACTACTGCGCGGCTGCGGCCGAGGCCATGGGCTTCACCATGATGCGCACCGCCTATTCGACCTTCGTCAAGGAGACCGAGGATTTCTCCTGCCAGTTGATGACGCCCGAGGGGCTGACGTTCGCCTCGCCGATCACCACCGGGGCGACCTGGTACACCGGTCTCGACTATGGCCCGGTGATCCGGATGATCGACGATTACCGTCCCGGCGACGTGTTTGCGGTCAACGACCCCTACAGCGGCTTCGTCGCCACCCATACGCCCGACGTCCACCTGTGGATGCCGGTGTTCCGCGACGGCCGGCTGGTCTGCTTCGTCGGCAACCACGTGCACAACACCGACATGGGCGGGGCGGTGCCCGCCTCGCTGTCGCGCACCCTGACCGAGGTGCAGCAGGAAGGCATCCGGGTGCCGCCGGTCCGGATCATGCGCGACGGGGTGCTGGACGAGCGGCTGATGCAGATCATCGACCTCAATGTCCGCTCGCCCACGCAGAACCGCGGTGACCTCGACGCGCAGCTCGCCTGTCTGGTCACCGGCGAACGCAAGGTACAGGAGATCATCGACCGCTTCGGCACTGACGACTTCGTCGAGGGGAGCCAGCAGCTGCTGACCTATGCCGAGCAGCAGGCGCGCCAGATCATCGCCTCGATCCCGGACGGCGCCTATGCGTTTTCCGAATTCGCCGACGAGGACAGCGTGAACGGCGTGCCCTGCCGCATCAACATCACGATGACGGTCCGCGGCGACGATCTGGACCTGGATTTCACCGGCAGCGACCCGCAGGTGGTGTCGTCGCTGAACATGCCGACCGGCGGCAATCCGCGCCACTCTCTGATCACCGTCGGGCTGATCTACTGCCTGCACACGCTGCGCCCGGACGCGCTGCTGAACGCCGGCACGGCGCGGATCCTGACCGGCACCCTGCCGCTCGGCACCATCGTCAACCCGGTCGCCCCGGCGGCGGTCGGCATGCGCAGCCTGATCAGTGCAGTGACCCAGGCCTGTTTCTTCGGACTGTTCTCGCAGGCGGTTCCCGACAAGATGCCGGCCTGCCCCGCCGGCGGCTCCAGCCTGCTGAACGTGCGGGCGGTCGCCAGCGACGGCCGCCGCATCATCGCCTCGATCGGCCCGGTCGGCGGCGGCGCCGGCGGCGGCCCCGCCTTCGACGGGCAGGAGGGCTGCGGCGCCAACTCGGCCTTCCTCAAGAACACCCCGGTCGAGATCAACGAGGCCGAGGTGCCGGTCGACATCATCCGCTATGGGCTGGTGCCCGACACCGGCGGCGCCGGGCGCTGGCGCGGCGGCAACGCGGCGGTGATGGAGTTCCGCATGCGCACGCCCGAGGCGATGGTCACCGCGCGCAACCGCAACCGCGCCACGCTGGCGGCCTGGGGGGTACGTGGCGGCAAGGCCGGGGCCAATTCCCGCTTCACCCGCAACCCCGGCACCGCGGGCGCCGAGGAACTGGGCAATACCGACATCGTGCCCTGCGAGCCCGGCGACGTCATCCGCAGCCAGGGCCCGGGCGGCGGCGGCTACGGCCATCCCTTCGACCGGCCGGTCGAGGCGGTTCTGGAAGACGTCGAAAGCGGCTTCGTCTCGGTCGAGCACGCCCGCGCCGCCTATGGCGTGGCCATCCGCGACGGCCGGGTCGACGCCGAAGCGACCGCCGCGTTGCGCGCCGATCGCGACGCGCCGGAGGGGCATTTCGATTTCGGCCCCAACCGCAGCGCCTTCGAGGCGGTCTGGACCCGCCCGGTCTATGACGCGATGACCGCGATCATGGCCCAGGTTCCGATCAACTGGCGCCATTTCGTGAAGCACCAGTTGTTCAAGGCCGCCGAAACGCTGGACGGTCCGCTTTCGCCGCAGTCGCTCGGCGCGCTCTATGCCGAACTGCAGGCGCGGTTCAGCGATCTGCCCGCCGTCGACATTCTCCAAGTGGAAAAATGAGGTTCTCCATGACCACCCCAACGATCCAGTGCCGGGCAAGCCGCCCGGCAACGGAAACCGGTCCGATGCTGTTCACCCCCTTCAAGGTCCGCGACGTCACCTTTCCCAACCGGCTCGTGCTGGCGCCGATGCAGATGTATATCGCGGGACCGGACGGCAAGCTGAACGACTGGCACTTCCAGCATCTGGCACGCTTCGCCACCGGCGGCTTCGGCACCGTGATGACCGAGGCGCTGATGGTCGAGGCCCGCGGCCGCAACACCTTCGGCGACTGCGGCATCTGGGAGGACGGCCATGTGGCGCCGCTGCGCCGCTTCGTCGATTTCGTCCACGGCCAGGGCGCGCTGGCCGCCGCCCAGCTGCACCATGCCGGGCCCAAGGCGTCGCGCCAACGGCCGTGGGAGGGGCGCGGCCCGCTGGGCGAGGCCGAGGCGGCGCGCGGCGAAGCGCCCTGGCAGCCGGTCGCGGCCGCCACCGGCAAGACGCTCGACACCTGGCACGAGCCGCGGATGGCCACCGCCGAGGATATCCGCGACATCGTCGCGGCCTACGGCCAGGCCGCCCGCCGCGCCGACGAGGCGGGCTTCGACGTGCTCGATATCCACGCTGCGCACGGCTATCTGATCCATTCCTTCCTCTCGCCGGTCAACAACGACCGCACCGATGCCTATGGCGGCTCGCTCGAAGGCCGGATGCGGCTGGCGCTGGAGATCGCCGAGGAGCTGCGCAAATACTGGCCGGCCGACAAACCGCTGTTCTACCGGCTGTCCTGCGTCGACTGGCGGCCGGATCTCGACACCCGCAGCGACGGCTGGAAAATCGAGGATTCGGTCGTCCTCGCCCGCGAATTGCAGGCCCGCGGCGTCGATGTGATCGACTGTTCCTCGGGCGGCATCCGTGCGGCCAGTTCCGGCACCGATTTCCTGCTCAAGCGGGTGCCGCTGCGCAAGGGCCATCAGGTGCCCTATGCCGCCCAGATCCGGACCGAGGCGGAGATGCCGACCATGGCCGTCGGCGTGATCGTCGACGGGCCGCAGGCCGAGGCCATCCTGCAGGCGGGCAAGGCGGATCTGATCTGCATCGGCCGCGAGGCGCTGGTCGATCCGCACTGGCCGCTGAACGCCGCGCGCGCCCTCGGCGTCGACGATCCCTGGGCGATGTGGCCGCCATCCTACGGCTGGTGGCTGAAGATGCGCGAAGACATCGGCATCGCCGATTGAACTCCTCTCGCCGGGCAGCGGCCTGCCGCCCGGCCTTCTCAGCAGAAACCGAGATACCCATGGCCAATTCCATCTTCGCGCCCGGTTATGTCTCCTCGCCCTATTGGTGGGAGGCCTACCGTCCTGACAACGGCTCCACCGATCCGCTGCCCCGCGTCGCCGACGCTGTTGTCATCGGCGGCGGCTATGCCGGCGTGACCTGCGCCACCGAGCTGGCGCGCGGCGGGCTCGATGTCATCGTGCTCGATGCCGCCGAGATCGGCGGCGGGGCGTCGTCGCGCTCGGGCGGGCAGGTGACCGGCGGCGTCAACATCCAGAAGAAGGCCAATCAGGCGATGGCCGGCGACCGCGGTCCCCAGGCGCAGCAGCTGCTGGAACACCGGCTGAGAGACGCCGCAGCCTCGTATCGCTGGCTGAAGGAGACCATTGCGGACAGTGGCATCGACTGCGGCTACGTGCCGAACGGCCGGCTGACCGCGATCTGGGCGGCGAAGCATTTCGACGCCTGGGCGTCGCGGCTGCCGCAGCTGAACGGGATGACCGATTCCGACGCGGTGATGCTGACGAGAGAGCAACTGGCCGACGAGCTTGGAACCTCGATCTACCACGGCGCGGCCTTCATCCGAAATGCCGGCCATCTC
>JBFXGQ010000298.1:0-6099 GCA_050177915.1 Pseudodonghicola sp.
AAAATGCAGAAAAGCCTTGAAGCGCGGCGATGATCAACCAAACTCTAAAGGTATGAAGACATGGTTGGCCCGGGGATGTCATTGGGCGCCAGCGCCCCTCCCCTCCCGACCCAGATCAGAGGAGCACCCACGTGCCTTCATTCTCGAGCACCCTTGAACAGGCCATCCACGCTGCCCTGGCGCTTGCCAACGAGCGGCGGCATGAATTCGCAACGCTGGAGCATCTGCTGTTGGCGCTGCTGGACGAACCGGACGCCACCCGCGTCATGAAGGCCTGTAGCGTCGATCTGGGCGAATTGCGCAACACCCTTGTGGACTTCATCGACGAGGATCTTTCGAACCTCGTCACCGATATCGACGGCTCCGAGGCGGTTCCGACCGCCGCGTTCCAGCGCGTGATCCAGCGCGCCGCCATCCATGTGCAATCCTCCGGCCGCACCGAGGTGACCGGCGCCAACGTGCTGGTCGCGATCTTCGCCGAACGCGAATCCAACGCCGCCTATTTCCTGCAGGAGCAGGACATGACCCGCTATGACGCGGTGAATTTCATCGCCCATGGCGTCGCCAAGAACCCCGCCTATGGCGAGAGCCGCCCGGTGCAGGGCGCCACCGAGTCGGAGGAGGAGACCCATCACTCCGCCGCGCCCGAACCCGGCGACCAGAAGGAAAGCGCGCTGGCGAAATACTGCGTCGACCTCAATGCCAAGTCGCGCGAGGGCGCCATCGACCCGCTGATCGGCCGCGATCAGGAGGTCGAGCGCTGCATCCAGGTGCTGTGCCGCCGGCGCAAGAACAACCCGCTGCTGGTCGGTGATCCCGGCGTCGGCAAGACCGCCATCGCCGAAGGACTGGCCCGCAAGATCGTCAAGGGCGAGGTGCCCGAGGTGCTGTCCAAGACCACGATCTATTCGCTCGACATGGGGGCGCTCTTGGCCGGCACCCGCTATCGCGGCGATTTCGAGGAACGTCTGAAGGCGGTGGTGAACGAGCTTGAGGAACACCCCGATGCGGTGCTCTTCATCGACGAGATCCACACGGTGATCGGCGCCGGCGCCACCTCCGGCGGGGCGATGGATGCCTCCAACCTGCTGAAACCCGCGCTGCAGGGCGGCAAGCTGCGCACCATGGGCTCCACCACCTACAAGGAGTTCCGCCAGCATTTCGAGAAGGACCGCGCGCTGAGCCGCCGGTTCCAGAAGATCGACGTCAACGAGCCTTCGGTCGAGGATGCGGTGAAGATCCTGAAAGGGCTGAAGCCCTATTTCGAGGACCACCACGGCGTCAAATACACCTCCGACGCGATCAAGAGCGCGGTGGAGCTGGCGGCGCGCTACATCCACGACCGCAAGCTGCCCGACAAGGCCATCGACGTGATCGACGAGGCCGGCGCAGCGCAGCATCTGCTGACCGAGAGCAAGCGGCGCAAGACCATCGGCGTCAAGGAGATCGAGGCGGTGGTCGCCAAGATCGCCCGCATCCCGCCGAAGAGCGTCTCCAAGGACGACGCCGCCGTGCTCAAGGATCTCGAAGCCACGCTCAAGCGCGTGGTCTTCGGCCAGGACAAGGCGATCGAGGCGCTGGCCAGCGCCATCAAGCTGGCCCGCGCCGGGCTGCGCGAGCCGGAGAAACCCATCGGCAACTATCTCTTTGCCGGGCCCACGGGCGTCGGCAAGACCGAGGTGGCCAAACAGCTGGCCGATACGCTGGGGGTGGAGCTGCTGCGCTTCGACATGTCGGAATACATGGAGAAACACGCGGTCTCCCGGCTGATCGGTGCGCCTCCGGGCTATGTCGGCTTCGATCAGGGCGGCATGCTGACCGATGGCGTCGACCAGCACCCGCATTGCGTGCTGCTGCTTGACGAGATGGAGAAGGCGCACCCGGATGTCTACAACATCCTGTTGCAGGTGATGGACCACGGCAAGCTGACCGACCACAACGGCCGGACGGTGGATTTCCGCAACGTGATCCTGATCATGACCTCGAACGCCGGCGCCGCCGAACAGGCCAAATCGGCCATCGGCTTCGGCCGCGATCGCCGCGAGGGCGAGGATACTGCCGCCATCGAGCGCACCTTCACGCCGGAATTCCGCAACCGTCTGGATGCGGTGATCTCCTTCGCGCCGCTGCCGAAAGAGGTGATCCTGCAGGTGGTCGAGAAGTTCGTGCTGCAGCTTGAGGCGCAGCTGCTGGACCGCGGCGTCAGCATCGAGCTGACCCGCCCGGCGGCCGAGTGGCTGGCCGACAAGGGCTATGACGACAAGATGGGCGCCCGCCCCCTGGGTCGCGTGATCCAGGAATACATCAAGAAGCCGCTGGCCGAAGAACTGCTGTTCGGCAAGCTCGCCAAGGGCGGCGTGGTCAAGGTCGGCGTCAAGGACGACAAGATCGACCTGCGCATCGACGGCCCCGACCGCAAGCGCCTGTCGGGCAACAAGCCGCCGCTGCTGACCGCAGAATGATGCGCGCGGCGCTTGCCGCCCTGCTGATCCCGCTCGCCGCGCCCGTCGCGGCGGGCGAGTTCGCTTTGGGCCTGCCGCTGGACTGCCAGCTGGGCGAAACCTGCTACATCCAGCAATATACCGACGACGACCCGGGCCCGGGGGCGCAGGACTATCGCTGCGGCCCGCTCAGCTACGACGGTCACAAGGGCACCGATTTCGCGCTCCCCGATCTGGCGGCGATGCGGGCCGGCGTCGCGGTGCTGGCCGCCGCCCCCGGCGTGGTCAAGGCGCTGCGCGATGGCGTGCCCGACCGGGTGATGACCGCCGAGACGGCGGCAGAGGTCGCGGGGCGCGAATGCGGCAACGGCGTCCTGATCGACCATGGCGACGGCTGGGAGACGCAGTATTGCCACATGCGGTCGGGCTCGATCCGGGTGCAGCAGGGCCAGCAGGTGGCGCGCGGCGAGGTGCTGGGCGCCATCGGCCTCAGCGGCCAGACCCAGTTTCCCCATGTGCATCTGTCGGTGCGGCACGACGGCGCGGTGGTCGACCCCTTCGCCCCCGATGGCGCGCGCTGCGACGTTGCCGCTGATCCCGATCCCGCCCCCGGCCTGTGGCTGGAGCCCCCCGCCTATGCCCCCGGCGGGCTGATCTCGGCCGGCTTCGCCGCCGGCATGCCCAGCTATGACGCGATCAAGGACGGCAGCGCCGCCACCGCGGCCCTCGACCAGATGGCCCCGGCGCTGGTGCTCTATGGCTATGCCTATGGCGCCCGGCAGGGCGATGTGATCGAGATCGCGATCAACGGCCCGAACGGCCAGGTGATCGCCCATAGCGAAGGGCTGAAAAAGGCTCAGGCCCAGGTCTTTCGCGCCGCCGGAAAGCGCCAGCCTCCGGGCGGCTGGCCCGCGGGCGACTACATCGGCATCGTCCGCCTGCTGCGCGGCGGGCAGGAGATCGACCGCGAGCGGGTGCAGGTCACCGTCAAATAGAGCGACACCCGGCGTTTCGCGCCGTCCCGACCACACGCCCCCCTTACCCGGGACAAGGCGCACAGCGCTGCCGGACAGCGCCCGACCGTCCCGTCAGACCGGAGGTGCACCACCTTTGGTCTGCATGCCTTTGGCGTGACGGGCGGGCGCTTCGGCCAGTCAGCACGACAGCCCCGCGGCCCCGCCCTATTTCTCGGTCAGCTTCAGCTCGATCCGGCGGTTCTGCGCGCGGGCTTCCGGGGTGTCGGCGGGGTTGACCGGCTGGTATTCGCCAAAGCCGTTGGCCGACAGCCGGTCGGGCGGGATCCCCTGCGCGGCGACCAGATAGCGCACCACCGACAGCGCGCGGGCCTGGCTCAGCTCCCAGTTGTCGGCGAATTCGGCGCCGGGGCGCAGCGGCACATCGTCGGTATGGCCGTCGACCCGGATCACCCAGTCGATCTCGGGCGGGATCTCGGCCGAGATCCGGCGCAGGATGCGGGCGACCTTGTCGATTTCCAGCTTGCCCGCGTCAGACAGCTCGGCCTCGCCCGGCGCGAACAGCACCTCGGAGGAGAAGACGAAGCGGTCGCCCTGGATCCGCACGCCCTCCTGATCGCCCAGCAGTTCGCGCAGCCGGCCGAAGAATTCCGACCGGTAGCGTTCCAGATCCTTGGTCTGCGCCTTGAGCTGCGCCGCCTCGGCCTCAAGCCGCTTGCGGTCGGCCTCTTCCAGCAGCCGCCGCTTGCGCTCCTCCGACGCGGCCCGGGCCAGCGCCGCGTTCAGATCCTGACCGAGGTTCTGCAGCTGCACCTGCTGCGCCGCGTCGCGGTCCTTGTAGTCGTCCAGCAGCGCCTGCAGGCTGCCCAGCTGGGTCCGCAGCGCCGCGACCTGCTGGTTGAGCAACGCGGTCTGCCGCTGCGCCTCGGTCGAGATCGCCTCCTGCTGCGCCAGCGCCTGCTGCGCCTTGGCCAGCAGCACCGCGCGCTGGTCCGCCTCGCTCAGCCGGTCGGCGGCCTGGGTCTCGGCCGCGGCCTTGGCGGCCAGCGCGGCGATCAGGCGACGCTGCAACTCCTCCCGGTCGGTGGTACCGGTCCGGGCCTGATCCAGCGCCTGCCGGGTCTCGGCCAGCCGCGCCTCGGCCTCGGCGCGCGCCGCATCCGCCTGACCGGCGGCGGCCTTGGCGCTGTCCAGATCGGCCAGCGAACCCAGCAGCTTCCGGTCCAGATCCTGCCGCGCCGCCTCGGCCGCGGCCAGCAGGGTCAGCGTGTCCTCCGCCGCCTTGCGCTGGCGCTCCAGCTCCATCGTCATGGCGGTCAGCTCGGCGTCGGAACTCTTCAGCTTCTCGCGCAGCGCCTCGGCCGCGGCGGCCTCGGCCAGACGCGCCTTTTCCTCTTCGCTCAGCCGGGCCTCAAGATCGGCGACCTGGGTCCCCAGCGCCTGCGCCTGCGCCGCCTTGTCGGCCTCCTGCCGGCGCAGATCGGCGACCAGCGCCTCCAGCGCCTCGCGTTTCGCGGCGGCAAGCCGGGCGGCCTCGGCCTGGGCGTCGATCTCCTCTCGGTGCCT
Source organism: Pseudodonghicola sp. (assembly GCA_050177915.1). Taxonomy (GTDB): domain Bacteria; phylum Pseudomonadota; class Alphaproteobacteria; order Rhodobacterales; family Rhodobacteraceae; genus Pseudodonghicola. The sequence continues at coordinate 4,982 of JBFXGQ010000298.1, forward strand.
GGCCAGCGCCAGGTTCAGCGCCTCCTGCTCCGAGATCAGCCGCGCCTTCTCCCCCTCCAGCGTGGCGATCTCGCCCTGCGCCCTGGTCTTCTCGGCCAGCAGGCCGGCCACCTGCTGCTCGAAACTGGCGATGCGGCCCTGCGCCGCGCTCAGCGCCGCGGCGTTCCGGTCCCGTTCGGAGGTCAGCGCCGCGATGGCGGCCTGCGCCTGCTCCAGATCCGATTGCGTCTCGTTCAGGGTCGAGGTCAGCGCCCCCATCCGCGCCTGCAGCTGGGCGTTGCGCTTCTCCTGCAACCCCAGCGCCTGCGCCAGCGCGCTGACCTCGGAGGACAGCTTGTCCAGCTCGCTCGCCTGACCGGTGATGGTCTCGCGCAGCACGAACATCACCACCATGAAGATGGTCAGCACGAACATCAGCACCAGCAGCAGGCCGGTCATCGCATCGACGAAGCCGGGCCAGATCGAGCCCTGGAACCGTTGTCCGCTGCGGCGCGACAGGGCCATGCCCTACTCCTCGGTGTCGTCGGATTTCGGCGGCCGGCCGGGCCGGCCCGGCCGCGCACCGATGCCGCGCCCCGGCGCCAGCGCCTTGATCAGCAGGTCGATGTCCTTGCGCAGCTCGGTCATGCTTTCCTGCCGACCGGCCGAGATTTCCTCAAGGATGCGCAGCATCTGCACGTCGATCGACCGCAGCCGCATCCGGCTTTCGGCATCCATGCCGTCGCCGCCACCCTGATTGCGCATCATCCCGATCAGCGTGTCCTGCCCCAGCGCCACCCGCTCCAGCGCGCCGGCGATGCTGTCGCTCTGGTCCAGCCGCTCGGTCATCTGGCTAAGGCTGTCGGCCAGCTCGCCCAGCTTGCGGTCCACTGCGGCGCGGCTTTCGTCGGACTGGCTGAACATCTGCTGCAGCGCTTCCATCTGCTCGGACATATGGTCCAGCACGCCTTCCATCACGCCAGCCTCGCTCTCGCCCTCCTCGCCCGAGGAGAAGCCCAGCCGGGTGATCGAGGAGAGCCATTCCTCAAGCTCGCGGTAGAACCGGTTCTGGCCGTGGCCGGCGAAAAGTTCCAGCAGCCCCACCAGCTGCGAGCCGGCAAGCCCCAGCAGCGACGAGG